>NZ_RZTA01000022.1:0-73787 GCF_004023115.1 Mesorhizobium sp. M6A.T.Cr.TU.017.01.1.1 | reverse complement strand
GCCGTGCCCGGCCCGCTCCGCCTCGTTCACGGCGGCATCGACCATGTCCAGCGGCAGCCTGTCGGCACGCTGTTCCTGGCCGTGCCGGGCAACGACGTAAACCATCTGACGCGGGTGATCGCGTTTCTGAAAGCCCGCGAGGCGCGGGTGGAGGTGCTTGGCCATGTCGCCAATCCTGTTTGAGCTTCTGCTTCGTTCGATTTGGGAGACGATCCTGATGACGGCCGCGTCCGGATTCATTTCGCTGGTTTTCGGACTGCCGCTCGGCCTGGCGCTGGTCGCCACCGACCGCGGCGGCATCGCCGAAAGCCTGTGGGTGAATCGCGTCCTCGGCGCTGTCATCAACGGCTTCCGCTCGGTGCCGTTCATCATCCTGCTGGTCGCGCTGATCCCGGTGACACGGCTGATCGTCGGCACCTCGATCGGCACCTGGGCTGCCATCGTGCCGCTGTCGATCGCGGCCACGCCCTACTATGCCCGCATCGCCGAAGTGTCGCTGCGCGAGGTCGACCACGGGCTGATCGAGGCGGCGCGCGCCATGGGCGGCAACCACTGGACGATCATCCGCGAGGTGCTGGTGCCGGAAGCCCTGCCCGGCATCGTCGCAGGCTTCACGGTCACGCTGGTGACGCTGATCGGCGCCTCGGCAATGGCCGGCGCCATCGGCGCCGGCGGGCTTGGCGACCTCGCCATCCGCTACGGCTACCAGCGCTTCGAGACGTCAGTCATGGTCGCCGTGGTCATCGTGCTGATCATCCTGGTCTGCGGCATCCAGTGGGCCGGCGACCGGCTGGTGGCCAGGCTGGATCACAGGGGGTAGGATCAAGCCCTCAGCCTGGTCCCTTCTGGATCGAAGAATGGCATCGCCGACACCACCGCGCGTGTTGGCGTGCCGTCGATGTCGATGCTGAGTTCTGTGCCGATCTGTGTGAACGGCAGCCGAAGATGCGCGGTCGCCAGCACCTTGCCCAGCGAGTAGCCGTGGTCGCTGTAGGTGACAACGCCGGCATCCTCGCCGCCGGCCAGAACCCGCGCATTCGTTGCGGCCGGCGTGCCGCCTTCGACGGTCAGCCCGGTCCAGCGCTCGTCGACGCCTGTGTCGCGAACTTTGAGCAGCGCCTCGCGGCCAACGAAATCGCCCTTGTCGAACTTGATCCAGCTGTTAAGGCCGACATGAAACGGCGTGCGGGTCTCGTCCATGTCGATGCCATGCGCCGGATAGGCCTTCTCCAGCCCAAGCGTGAACATCGCCAGCACGCCATAGGGTTTCAGGCCGAAATCGCGGCCGGCCCGCATCAGCATGTCCCAGACGGCAGTGGCCTCGTCGGCCGGCACGAAAAGCTCGAAACCGAGCTCGCCGGTCACGCCGGTGCGCGAAATCAGCAGCTTCGTCTCGCCGATCCGCCCTGTGGCGAACGACCAGCGTTTCAGGCCATCCAGGTCGGCGTCCTGCACCAGCACCTTCAAGAGCTCGCGCGAGCGCGGCCCCTGTATCGTCGGGAAGGCGATGGCAGCCGTGATGTCGGTCACATAGGCTTTTCGGCCCTCGGCGTGATGCAGCAGCCAGGGCAGCATTTTCTGGCGGTTGACGGAGCCGGTCACCAACATGAAATGCTCGGGCCCAAGCCTGAACACGGTGAGGTCATCCATGATGCCGCCATCCTCGCGGCAGACGGTCGAATAACGCACCTGTCCCGGCCGCATGGCTGCGGCGTCGTTGACGATGACATGGTTGACCAGGGCCTCGGCGTCCGGACCCTTGATGTCCATCTTGCCCATCGTGCTGAGGTCCTGGACACCGACATTTTTGCGGGTGTTCAGATGCTCGTCTGCAATGCCGGAATAGTATCTGGCGGAAACGAAATCACCGCCGACCCGGCCCATCGTCGCACCGAGCCCGACGATGCTGCTGTAGAAAGGGGATCGCCGTTCGGGCATGATATTTCTTCACCAATTGTCGATCTCGGCGCTGCCCCTCATCTGCCTGCCGGCATCTTCTCCCCGTATAGTGACGGGGAGAAGGGGCTTATTCCTGCACTGCTGATTGGCGAAATCCTCTGGTGACGGCGTCCTTCTCCCCGTCACTATACGGGGAGAAGTGCCCGGCAGGGCGATGAGGGGCAGCACAAACCTGAAGCGATTGCCCGAGCGTTTGAACAAGGCCAAGGCACTCCGCTACTCGCCGTAGACGTCGAAGGCAAAATACTTGTCGTTGATTTCCTTGTATTTGCCGTTGGCGCGCAGCGCGTCGATCGCGGCATCGAGCTTGTCGGCCAGCTCCTTGTTGCCCTTCTGCAGCGCGATGCCGACGCCGGGGCCATGGATAGCCGGGTCGGGGGCCAAGGTGCCGAGCAATTTGCAGCAGGCGCCTTCAGGCTTCTTCAGCCACTCGGTCAGCAGGATAGAGCCGTCCATCACCGCGTCGAGACGGCCATTGACCATGTCTGTGCGGGCGTCGTCGCCGGTCGGATAGGGCTTGGTGGTCGAGCCTGCGTACTTCTGTTCGGCGAAATTCTGATGGATCGTCGCGCTCTGCACGCCCAGCGCCTTGCCTTTCAGGTCCTCGGGCGACGTGCCTGTGACAGTCGAATCCTTCGGCACCGCGATCGCCGGCGGCGTCTGGTAGTATTTGTGGGTGAAATCGACCTTCTCGGCTCGTTCCGGCGTGATGGTGATGTTGATGATGGCATCGAACTTACCGGCCTGCAGTGCCGGGATCGAGCCGTCGAAATCCTGCACGACGAATTCGCAGTCGGTCTTCATCTCAGCGCACAGCGCCTTGCCGAGATCGATGTCGAAGCCGCCCAGCGTGCCGTCGGCATTGGCATAGTTGAAGGGCGGATAGGCACCCTCGGTGCCGAGCCTGAGTTTCTTGTCCTGGGCGGAGGCGGCGCCGGTTGCGAGAGCCAGGGCGACGGACGCGGCAAGCACGAAACGACCGAAAAGGCGCATGATCCAGATCTCCGTTGATAGGGGCAAGTCTACGGGGTTTTGTACCTCCGGCGGAGACGGAAATGACATGCCCTGCGGCGATCACGGCGCGGCCGGGCATTGCCTTTAGTTTCCGGGAAGCTTCAGATTGTTCTCGATGATCTCGCTCGCCCAAGCGAGCCTTTCGCGATCGTCTGGGCGCAACGGGGCCTCAACCGCGACGGTGAACAAATGCCGGGCGAGGCTTTCAGACAAAAGCCATGCGGTGACCTGTTCGCTGACGACCACGCGTCCCTTGTCGAGCTTCTTGATGTTGCCGGTGATCAGGTCCGCACAGTGCAGCATGGCTTCGGGGTAAGGGCTTTCACGCCAGGCGGCCAGTGCAGTTGCCACATCCATTCCGGCAACTACCATGCCCTCCAGCCAGGGAACTGCATTCCCTTTATCGGGGTGCTTGGTCAACGTTTTTCGCCAGGCAGCCTGAAACAGGGCATCGAGGGCCTGCTGCTCTTCGGATGGCCAATCGCGCCAAGAGGTTCTCTCGAGCTTTGCGGCAATTACGTTGGCGTCGAACCCCATCGAAGGCTCGCCTTGGGTGGCAAGTTCAAGCACCCTCGGCAGAAAGTGCCGGTAATCATCGACGTCGCCGACTGTCCATATGGCCGATCCGGCATAGGTGCCGAGTTTTTCGCCGCTGAGTTGCCGTAGCTTGTCACTGGACACTGCCCGAAAGATTGCCTCCGCATCTTCGATCGGCGAGCTATGGAGAAGCCGGGGCAACGGATAAGACGCAAAGACGTCATAGACACGCTCGACCGCGTGAGCCAGTTCAGACGCAGGCTCAGGATTGGTCATCCGTTACGACTCCGAACATATCCCTGGCTTGCTCGGCCGTATAATACCCTAGCCTGACATCTTCAGCGACCAGTTCCGGATCGCGCTGCAGCGGGTCGCCATAACCGCCGCCACCAGGCGTGCCGACGCGCACGCGGTCGCCTGCCTTCAGCGCGATGTCCTGCTCTTTGGAAAGGTGCGGTGGCACATGTTCCTTGCCGTCGCGGAATACGGTCACCGTGTTGACCGCGCCGTCCTTGCCGCCGAGCGCGCCCTGCGGGCCGAAGCGGCCATGGTCCATGACGAAGGAGGCGCGGGCGTCGCCGCGCAGGATCTCGACCTCATAGGCGAGGCCAAAACCACCGCGATGCTTGCCGGCGCCGCCCGAGCCTTCGCGCAAGGCATAGTGGCGATAGAGCACTGGAAAAGCCTGCTCCATGATCTCGACCGGCGGCGACTTGGAAATGCCGATGGTCGAGCAGCCATTGGTCAGGCCGTCATGACCGGCATTGCCGCCATAGCCGCCGCCGGAGATCTGGTACATGACGTAGTCGCGGCCGCGGGCCGGATCGTTGCCGCCGAGCGCGAAATTGCCGCTGGAGCCGGCCGGGGCCGCCGTCACCTTGTCCGGCAGCGCCTGCACCATGGCCGCGAACACCGCCTCGGCGATGCGTTGCGAAACCTCGGCCGCGCAGCCGGACACCGGGCGCGGATATTTTGCGTCGAGGAAGGTGCCTTCCGGCCGCTTGACGATCAGCGGCTCGAAGGCGCCGGCGCTGATCGGCACATCGGGAAAAATATGGCGCATGGCGAGATAGACCGACGACAAGGTCGTCGCCAGCACGCTGTTCATCGGCCCAGCGCAGGGCTTTGACGAGCCGGCGAAATCGAAGCTCAGCGTGTCGCCCTTTTTCTCGACTGCGAGTGCAATGGTCAGCGGCTCGTTCACCACCCCGTCGGAATCGACAAAGGCTTTGGACCGGTAGGTGCCGTCGGGAATGGCTGAGATGTTGGCGCGCATCTGCTCGGCGGCGCGGCGGCGCAGTTCGGCAATTGCCTCGACAGCTGTTTCGTCGCCGTAACGATCCAGGATTCCATTCAGCCGGTCCTGACCAATCAGCAGCGCCGCCGCCTGCGCGCGGATGTCGCCGATGCGCTGGTCGGCAACCCTGATGTTCGAGCAAATGATGGCGTAGATCTCGCGATCGAGCACGCCCTTCTTGAACAGTTTCACCGGTGGCAGCCGCAGGCCCTCCTGCTCGACCGCCGTTGCCGAGGCCGAAAAGCCGCCCGGCACCGAGCCGCCAATGTCAGGCCAGTGGCCGGTGTTCGACAGCCAGCAGAAAATCTTGCCATCCCTGTAGACCGGCATGGCGAAGCGCACATCCATCAGGTGGGTGCCGCCGAGATAGGGATCGTTGACGATGTAGATGTCACCTGGCTCGGGCGGCAGGCAGCGTCCGTCGGCGATCATCTCGATCACGGTTTTGGTCGAATACTGCATGACGCCGACGAACACCGGCAGGCCCTGGCTGCCTTGCGCGATCAGCGATCCGTCAACGGCGGAATAGATGCCGTCGGAGCGATCGTTGGCCTCGGCGATAACAGGCGAAAAGGCGGCGCGCGAAAACGTCAGGTCCATCTCGTCGCAGACCTGCTGCAACGCCGCCTGGATGACCGAAAGCGTGATCGCGTCGAGCTTTTCCATCTCAGGCCTCACCAATGTCGATGATGATGTTGCCGTCGGCGTCCGAGCGCGCCCGGTCGCCGGGCTCGAGCACGGTGGTCGCGTCCATCTGCTCAAGAATCGCGGGCCCTTCGATGACGGCGTCGAGGGGCAGCTTCTCCCTGACGTAGACCGGTGTGTCGTGCCAGCGTCCGCCATACCAGACCGGCCGGACCTCGCGCCGCGCCTCATCGAGCGTTTTGGCGCGGCCAGCCGGGTCGATCAGCCGGGACAGATCGATCGCCGGCCGCACACCCGTCACCGAGGTGTTGAGATTGACCAGATTGGCGCGGATCTCGGGCAGTTCAACCTTGAAGCGGGCGAAATAAGCCTTTTCGAACAGTTGCTGCAGCACGTCGCGGGTCACCGCGGACGACGGCAACGGCACGTTGATGATGTGGGTCTGGCCGACAAACTGCATGTCGGCGGAATGCGTGACCCGGATCGTCTCCGGCTTTACCGCTTCCTTGCCGATCAACTCCTCGCCTTCGTTTCGGTGCCGTTCCAATACGGCGTGAAGTTGGGGTTCATCGAGCCCCGCTACCGGCTGGTTGACCGTGTTGACGAAGTCGTGCCTGAGATCGGCGACGACGCAGCCGAGCGCATTGGTGATACCCGGCCGTGCCGGCACCAGCACTTTGGGCAGGCCGAGCTCGCGCGCCAGTGCGGTCGCATGCAGCGGCCCGGCGCCGCCGAAGGCGAACAGCGCGAAATCACGCGGGTCGTGACCGCGTGACACCGAGACCATGCGGATAGCGCCGGCCATCTTCATGTTGCCCAGCCGCAGCACGGCGCCCGCCGCCTCGACGCCGGACAGGCCGGTGGGTCGGCCGATCCTGTCCTCGAATATGCCAGTGACGTGTTCGACGGTGACCGGGTTTTCGACCGCAAGCAGCTTCTTTGGCGCCAGCCTGCCGAGCACCAGATTGGCATCGGTGATGGTCGGCTCGCTGCCGCCGCGCCCGTAGCAGATCGGACCGGGATTGGCGCCCGCGCTTTCCGGGCCGATCTGGATCAGGCCCGCCGCATCGACGCGGGCGATCGAGCCGCCGCCGGCACCGACCGTATGCACCGCCACCATCGGCACATGGATCGGCATCGCATATTCGATCTCGATCTCGTTCGACACCGCCGGTTCGGCATTGCGGATCAGCGCCACGTCGGTCGAGGTGCCGCCCATGTCGTAGGTGACCAGGTTTTCGAAGCCGGCGCGTTTCCCCGTATAAGCGGCGGCGATAACACCGGAGGCCGGGCCGGACATGACGGTCTTGGCCGACTCACGTGTGACAAAGCGGGCCGAGATCATGCCGCCATTGCCGTTCATGATCAGGAAGTCGCGGGCATAGCCTTGCGATCCCAATTCCTTGCGCAGCCGCTCGACATAGCGCTCCAGGATCGGCTGCACCGAGGCGTTGACCGAGGCGGTGACGCCGCGCTCGAATTCGCGCGCTTCCGACAGCAATGCGTGGCCTGACGTGATGTAGCCGTTTGGCCAAAGCTCGGCGGCGATCTCGGCCGCCCGCCGCTCATGCGCCGGATTGGCATAGGAATGCAGGAAATGGATGACGAGGGATTCGCAGCCGGCGTCGATCAGGCTTTTCACCGCGTCGCGCATCTCGGCTTCGTCGAGCGGAATGCGCACCGCGCCCGAGGCTTCGACGCGCTCCGACACTTCAAGCCGCAGATTGCGCGGAATGATCGGGACGAAGGTCCCTGTCATGCCATAGGCCTGCGGCCGTGTCCGCCGGCCAAGCTCGATGACGTCGCGAAAGCCGCGCGTGGTGATCATGCCGGTTTTGGCCAACCGGCGTTCCAGCACTGCGTTGGTGGTGGTCGTCGTGCCGTGGACGATGAGGTCGATGCCGCGGATGGGAAAACCGGTGGCACTGAGCGCCGAAACGACACCGAAAGCCTGGTTGTCGACCGTGGTCGGGGTCTTGGCGATATGCACCCGGCCACCGCCACGGCCGTCGATCAGAAGCAGGTCGGTAAAAGTTCCGCCGACGTCGATGCCGGCGACGACACTGCCCAGGGAATCCAGCGTCTGCGCCGAAAAATTCTCTTTCATTGTCGAAACCCGAAATGCCCGGACTACTGATATGTCTCAGTTTGGAAAGGTGTTTCACGCTGGCGTCTTGACGCAAATATCATTTGTATACTAATAAATTCCGGACACAAGAGCTTACCGCTTCGCAGTGTGCAAACGGCACGCCGGAACCTGATCGGTTCGGGCGCGCAGGAGAAGGTTTGGCGCCCATCTGAAGATTGGGTCTTGAGCCCGGGCCAGAAGGTTAGGTTTGATGAACACCACATCCGCGCTCAACACCGCCGACGCCCGGCCGTTGCAGTTCCCTATACCGGCCAATGTCTATGCCGAGACCGTCGTCTCGGTGAAGCACTATACCGACCGGCTGTTCTCGTTCCGCATCACCCGGCCGCAGTCGCTGCGCTTCCGTTCCGGCGAATTCGTCATGATCGGCCTGCCCAACGCCGAAAAGCCAGTGTTCCGCGCCTATTCAATCGCCAGCCCTGCTTGGGACGACGAGCTGGAATTCTTCTCGATCAAGGTGCCGGATGGCCCGCTGACCTCGGAGTTGCAGAAGATTGAGATCGGCGACACCGTCATCATGCGGCAGAAGTCGACCGGCACGCTGGTGGTCGACGCGCTGACCCCGGCCAAGCGCCTGTTCATGATCTCGACCGGCACCGGCATCGCGCCCTTTGCCAGCCTGCTGCGCGATCCCGATACCTATGAGAAATTCGAGCAGGTCATTTTGACTCACACTTGCCGCGACAATGCCGAGCTCACCTATGGCCAGGAGTTGGTCGCGGCGCTGGAGAACGATCCGCTGATCGGCGATCTGACGGGCGGCCGCGTCACGCTCTACAATTCGACGACGCGCGAAACCTCCGAGCGCATGGGCCGCATCACCGCGCTGATCGGCTCGGGCAAATTCTATACCGACCTCGGCATCGACAAGCTTGATCCGGAGACCGACCGCATCATGATCTGCGGCTCGATGCATATGCTCAAGGACGTCAAGGAATTGGCCGAAAGCCTCGGCTTCCAGGAAGGTTCGCTGCATCATCCGGCGAGCTTCGTCGTCGAGCGCGCCTTCGTCGGCTGAGGCGTCGGGACGCTGTGGCGTCCGCCTCATGCAAGTTTTGACCGTACGGTCAAAAATCTGCTGCTTTCGTGGCCTTTTTCAACTATGACCGCTTGAAGGACTCGTGAAGCGCTGCTTCACGGGCTATCCTCGGTGGACGTCGCTGAACAAAGGGGCAGGAGATGAGCAGCACAATCCGCGAAGCCGATCTCGGTGCGTCCAAGATCACGCCGCTGCCAGCGCGCACCGCCGCCAATGCACCGGCGCCGCAAGCGCACGGTATTGCCCGCAATCCCGGCATGAAGCTCGATCTCGGCTTCATGGAATCGATGCGCAGCGTCAACCGCTCGGCGCTGGAGCGGCGTGTCGCCAGCCTGACCAAGCGACGCTCGATCAAGGCCGACAACCAGGCCGCCTGGCTGCTGCGCGCCGTCGCCTGCATGGACCTGACCACGCTGAACTCGAACGACACCGAAGAGCGCGTGCGCCGGCTCTGCGCCAAGGCGGTCAATCCGTTCCGCCGCGACATCGTCGAAGGCCTCGGCATTACTGGTGAAAAGATCCGCCCGGCGGCGGTCTGCGTCTATCATCCCTTTGTCGCCACCGCCGTCGATGCGCTGCGCGGCAGCGGCATCCATGTCGCCGCCGTATCCACCGCTTTCCCGCATGGCCTCACCCCGCTTTCGACGCGTCTGCAGGAGATCGAAGCCTCGGTCAGCGACGGCGCCAACGAGATCGACGTCGTCATCCCGCGCGGCTTGGTATTCGGAGCGAAGTGGCAGGAACTCTATAACGAGATCGTCTCGATGCGCGCCGCCTGCGGCGAGGCACATCTGCAGGTTATTCTCGGCACCGGCGACCTCGCCACGCTGCGCAACGTCATGCTCGCCTCGATGGTGGCGATGATGGCGGGCGCCGATTTTATCAAGACCTCGACCGGCAAGGAAAGCGTCAACGCGACGCTGCCGGTCGGCCTTGCCATGGTGCGCGCCATCCGCGCCTATTTCGAGGAAACCGGCTATCTCATCGGCTTCAAGCCGGCCGGCGGCATTTCCACGGCAAAGGCTTCGCTCGACTGGCTGGTGCTGATGAAGGAAGAGCTTGGACGGCGATGGCTGGAACCAGACTTGTTCCGCTTCGGGGCGTCGAGCCTGCTGACCGACATAGAGCGCCAGCTCGAACATCATTTGACCGGTCACTATTCGGCCAATCATCGCCACGCAATGGCGTGATTTCGGAGCGCCTGATGAACATTCTCGAACGCTATCATGCCATGGAATACGGTCCGGCGCCGGAAGCCCGCAACGAGGCTGATGCCTGGCTCGCCGCGCGCGATTTTTCCAAAGCACTGTTCATCGGCGGCGACTGGAAAGCAGCCACAGGCGGCAAGACCTTCGAGACCAGCGATCCTGCCTCGGGCAAATTGTTGGCCAAGGTATCGGATGCCGGTGCCGCCGACATCGATGCCGCGGTTTCGGCCGCGGCAAAAGCGCTGCCGAAGTGGAGCGCATCCTCAGGCTACAGCCGAGCAAAAGTGCTCTATGCCATCGGCCGCTCCATGCAGCGCCACCAGCGTCTGTTCGCGGTGTTGGAATCGATCGACAATGGCAAGCCGATCCGCGAAAGCCGCGACATCGACGTGCCACTGGCCATCCGCCATTTCATCCACCATGCCGGCTGGGCGCAGGCGTTGGACAGGGATTTTCCCGGCCATAAGGGCGTCGGCGTCGTCGGCCAGATCATCCCGTGGAACTTCCCGCTTTTGATGCTGGCCTGGAAGATCGCGCCGGCGCTCGCCGCGGGCTGCACCATCGTGCTGAAGCCGGCCGAGTTCACGCCGCTCACCGCCATCCTGTTTGCCGAGATCTGCGAACGATCCGGCGTGCCGAAGGGGGTCGTCAACATCGTCCAGGGCGGACCCGAAGCGGGCGCAGCAATCGTCAATCATCCCGGCGTCCAGAAGATCGCCTTCACCGGTTCGTCCGAGGTCGGCAAGATCATCCGCAAAGCCACCGCAGGCTCCGGCAAGAAATTGTCGCTGGAACTTGGCGGCAAGTCGGCCTTCGTCGTCTTCGAGGACGCCGATCTCGACAGCGCCGTCGAGGGACTGGTCGACGGCATCTGGTTCAACCAGGGCCAGGTCTGCTGTGCCGGCTCGCGCCTGCTGGTGCAGGAAGGCATCGCCGACGCCTTCATCGCCAAGGTCAAGACGCGGATGAGCCGGTTGCGCGTCGGCAGCCCGCTCGACAAGAACACCGATATCGGCCCGCTGGTCGACTTGACCCAGCTCGATCGCGTCAAGGGTCTGGTCGCCGAAGGCGCCAAACAGGGCGCCGTCTGCTGGCAACCGGATGTGGCGCTGCCGTCCTCCGGCTATTATCACCTGCCGACACTGGCGACAGGCGTTTCGCCGGCTAACATCCTGGCACAGGAGGAGGTATTCGGCCCGGTGCTCGCCACCATGACCTTCCGCAACACCGAGGAAGCGGTCGAGCTCGCCAACAACACGCGCTACGGGCTGGCCGCCTCGGTGTGGAGCGAGAACGTCAACCTCGCCCTGCACGTCGCGCCGCAATTGAAGGCCGGTGTCGTCTGGGTCAACGGCACCAACATGTTCGACGCCGCCTGCGGCTTCGGCGGCTATCGCGAGAGCGGCTTCGGCCGCGAAGGCGGGCGCGAAGGCATGTTCGAATATCTCTTGGCAAAGCTGCCGCTCGGCCCCGTCATCAAACCGGCAACGTCATCGGCGCAGCCGATCGAGCAGGTTGAAAGCGATGCCATCGATCGCACGGCAAAACTGTTCATCGGCGGCAGGCAGGTCAGGCCGGACGGCAATTATTCGATCGCTGTGGCCACCACCAAGGGCAAGCTTGCCGGTGAGGTTGGTCTCGGCAGCCGCAAGGATATCCGCGACGCCGTCTCCGCTGCCCGCGCTTGCAAGGCCTGGCCGGAGGCGACCGCCTACAACCGTGCCCAAGTGCTCTACTATCTGGCCGAGAACCTGTCCGGCCGTGCCGACGAGTTTGCGGCGCGCCTCACTCAGCTCGTCGGCGCCACGGCCAAGGCCGCGCGCGAAGAGGTCGACCAGTCTATCGAGCGGCTGTTCCTCTATGCCGGCCTGGCCGACAAGTTCGAGGGCCGCGTCCACCAGCCGCCGGCCCGCGCCGTCACATTGGCACTGCACGAGCCGGTCGGCGTCGTAGGTATAGTGGCATCCGACAATGCGCCCCTGCTCGGCCTGATGTCGCTGGTTGCGCCGGCGCTTGCCATGGGCAACACCGTAGTCGCGGTGCCTTCCGAAAAATATCCGCTGCTCGCCACCGATCTCTATCAGGTCATCGAATATTCCGACGTTCCGGCCGGCGCCATCAACATCATCACCGGCCGCAGCGCCGAACTCACCGGCGTGCTGGCAAAGCATGACGACGTGGACGGGCTCTGGGTGTTCGCCGATGCCGAGACCTGCGCCAAGGCCGAAGCTGACTCGATTGGCAACCTGAAGCGCGTCTGGACCGGTAATGGCCGCAGCCTCGACTGGGCGTCGACCGAGGCCGCCGGCGACGCCTTCCTGCGGCGTGCCGTCGAGGTCAAGAACGTCTGGGTGCCCTACGGCGACTGAGCGGTCGCCTTGCGCGCGGCGGCGGGCGAGAAGCGTTCGGGCTTGACGGCAGAAATGATGTTCTTTACCGAGAAAAAACATTTAGGCGAACAGCGATACAGGCGGCATGATAGTGCCTATCTGGCACATTGCGCCTTGGCCGCGTGCCGGTAAAACCGGGCGGCCACAGAGGAGAAAAGCATGGCGGATCTGGCAGGCAAGATCGTTGTCGTCACGGCGGCGGCACAGGGCATCGGCCGGGCGAGCGCGCTGGCTTTCGCCAAGGCAGGCGCCGTCGTCCATGCCACCGACATCAACGAGGTAATGCTCGCCGAACTTGGCAAGACGCCCGGGATCAAGACCCGCAAGCTCGATGTGCTGAACGACGAGGCGGTTTCAACCGCCTTTGCCGAGATCGGCGCCGTCGACGTGCTGTTCAACTGCGCCGGCTTCGTTCATTCGGGCTCGATCCTCGAGATGAAGGATGCCGATCTCGACTTCGCCTATGATCTCAATGTCCGCTCGATGATCCGCACCATCCGCGCCGTGCTGCCCGGCATGCTGGAGCGCGGCGACGGCTCGATCATCAACATGGCGTCGCTGGCCAGCTCGACCAAGGGCGTGCCGAACCGCTTCGTCTATGGGCTGACCAAGGCGGCCGTCATCGGCCTGACCAAATCGGTCGCCGCCGACTATGTCGGCAGGGGCGTACGCTGCAACGCCATCTGCCCGGGCACGGTCGAAAGCCCGTCGCTGCAGGACCGCATGCATGCGCAGGGCGACTACGAGGCAGCTCGCGCCGCCTTCATCGCCCGCCAGCCGATGGGCCGCCTCGGCACACCAGAGGAAATTGCCGATCTCGCCGTCTATCTGGCCGGCGCCACCTATACGTCGGGACAGGCTTACAATATCGACGGTGGCTGGTCGATTTAAGAGGCCATTTGGAACTCTACTCCGCCGGGCGCCTAGCGCGGTTTTCTGCGCTTCCGGTGCTCACGTACTTTAGGTACGCTCCGCTCCATTCGCCTCAGCGGAGCGAGTTTGCAAACGGCCTCTGGTCGCAACTGGGAGAAAAATTGCATGAAACTGCTGCGCTATGGCGAGGCGGGGAGCGAACGCCCCGGCCTGCTCGATGCGGATGGGACGATCCGTGACCTCTCCGCCCATGTCACCGACATTGCCGGCAAGGCGCTCGACCCGGCGTCCCTTGAGACACTGTCGAAGCTCGATCCGAAATCGCTGCCGGCGGTTTCCGGCAAGCCGCGCATCGGCGCCTGCGTTGCCGGCACCGGCAAATTCATCTGCATCGGCCTGAACTATTCCGACCATGCCGCCGAGACCGGCGCCACCGTGCCGCCGGAGCCGATCATCTTCATGAAGGCGAGCTCGGCCATTGTCGGGCCTGATGACGACGTGCTGATCCCGCGCGGCTCGGTGAAGACCGATTGGGAAGTCGAGCTCGGCGTGGTCATCGGCAAAACCGCAAAATATGTCACCGAGGCCGAGGCGCTGGACTATGTCGCCGGCTACTGCGTCGCGCACGACGTTTCCGAGCGCGCCTTCCAGGCCGAGCGTCAGGGCCAGTGGACCAAGGGCAAGTCCTGCGACACGTTCGGGCCGATCGGCCCGTGGCTGGTGACCAAGGACGAGGTTAAGGACCCGCAGAACATCCCGATGTGGCTGAAGGTCAACGGCAAGACGATGCAGAACGGCTCGACCAAGACCATGGTCTATGGCGTCGCCTACCTGGTTTCCTACCTCAGCCAGTTCATGTCGCTGCATCCGGGCGACATCATCTCGACCGGCACCCCGCCCGGCGTCGGCCTCGGCATGAAGCCGCCGGTGTTCCTGAAGGCCGGCGACGTCGTCGAGCTCGGCATCGAAGGACTGGGCATGCAGAAGCAGACGTTTAGGGCGGACTTGTAGCGGCGCTCTGCCTTCTCCCCTTGTGGGAGAAGGTGGCCTCGCGAAGCGAGGTCGGATGAGGGGTGCTCCAGCTTGGCGCCGACAGCACTCCGTCCAACACCCCTCTTCCGTCTCGGCGCTGCGCGCCGATCCACCTTCTCCCACAAGGGGAGAAGGAAGGGGTGCTACTTCAGCACCTTGCCATCGGCGCCGAACCGATAGGTCTTTGCCGGATCCGGCGTCGCATAAAGCGTCGCACCAGGCTCGGCATTGTAGACGCCGAAGATGCGCACGGTGATCAGGCCGGCCTTCTCGCAGTCGAGATAGAGGTTGGTGTCGGCGCCGAGATGCTCGGCATGGACGACCGTGCCTTTCCAGGCGCCGGATTTCGCATCGACGGTCAGGTGCTCGGGACGGACGCCGATGGTCTTGGCCGTCTCGCCAAGCCTGGCGCCGTCGACGAAATTCATCTTCGGTGAGCCGATGAAGCCGGCGACAAATTCATTCGCCGGGGAATTGTAAAGCTCCATCGGCCCGCCGATCTGCTCGATCTTTCCGGCGTTGAGCACGACGATCTTGTCGGCCAACGTCATCGCCTCGACCTGGTCGTGGGTGACATAGATCATCGTTGCCTTCAGCCGGCGATGCAATTGCGCGATCTCCAGCCGCGTGTTGACGCGCAGTGCTGCATCGAGGTTCGACAGCGGCTCGTCGAACAGGAAAAGCTTGGGCTCACGCACCACGGCGCGGCCGATGGCGACGCGCTGACGCTGGCCGCCGGAAAGCTCGGCCGGGCGCCTTGCGAGATAGGGTTCCAGCGACAGCATAGAGGAGGCAATGCCGATGCGGCGGTCGATCTCGGCCGCCGGCGTGCCCGCCTGCTTGAGGCCGAGGCCCATATTGTTCTTCACCGTCAGATGCGGGTAGAGCGCGTAGGTCTGGAACACCATGGCGATGCCGCGTTTGGCCGGCGGCGTTGCGGAGACGTCCGCTCCGTCGATCACCACACGCCCCGAGGTCGAATCCTCCAGTCCGGCGATGACCCTGAGCAGCGTCGACTTTCCGCAGCCGGAGGGGCCGACGAAGACGACGAACTCGCCATCGGTCACTTCGAGGTTGATGCCTTTCAGCACCTCGACCGGCCCAAAGGCCTTCTTCACATTCTCGATGTTCAGCGAGCCCACGGCGTTCCTCCGGATTGGAATGTGGGCGCAGAAGCACCCCCCTCTGGCCTGCCGGCCATCTCCCCCTCAAGGGGGGAGATTGGCAGCTTTGACGCCGCCGCACTCTTCTCGATGTTGGTGATTGGCGAAAGAAAACGTGACGGCAAATCTCCCCCCTTGAGGGGGAGATGGCCGGCAGGCCAGAGGGGGGCGCCGTAGAGCGCAACTCCGGACGATAATTCTCTTGTCACAATCGCACCGCCTTTCCACTGCGTACGCTCTCGTCGGCGGCAAGGCAGACGGCGAGCGACTTCACCGCGTCGTCCATGTGGCGGGTCAAGTCGAGATCCTCGCGGATCGCCTTCAGCAAAAAAAACTGTTCGAGATCGCAGAGATCCTGATGGCCGGGCTCACCCTCCATCGACAGCATCTCATCGGCCTTGGCGAACTTGCCGTCCGCACCGGTTGCCGCGCTGTGCAGGCGGATGGTCGAGGTCTTGGTGTGGGTGTCGATGTCATCGGATCTGACACCCTCCTTCATGACGATCGACACGCAGCCATGGGGGGAGATCACATCCTTGACGAAGAAGGCGGTCTCCGAGATCATCGGCCCCCAGCCGGCCTCGTACCAGCCGACCGAGCCATCGTCGAACAGCACCTGCAGGTGGCCGTAATTGTACATCGATGGCGCGATCTCATCGCTCAGCCGCAGCCCCATGCCGCGCACCTCGACCGGCCTGGCGTCGGTGATCTGCAGCATCACGTCGAGATAGTGCACGCCGCAATCGACGATCGGCGACGTCGTCTGCATCAATTGCTTGTGCGTCTCCCAGCTATGACCGGAGGATTGCTGGTTGAGGTTCATGCGGAACACGTAAGGGCCGCCGAGCTTGCGCGCCTCGGCGATCAGCCTGATCCAGGACGGATGATGGCGCAGGATGTAGCCGATCACCAGTTTTTTGCCGTTGGCCTTGGCTGCCGCGACCACGCGTTTGGCGTCCGCCACCGTCGTCGCCAACGGCTTTTCGACAAAGACATGGCAGCCGGCCTCGAACGCCTTGACCGCATAGTCGGCATGGCTGTCGGAATAGGTGGCGATACAGGCGACATCGGGTTTCTCGTCGCGCAGCGCCTCGTCGAAGGAGCGCCTGATATCATAGCCGGAAAGCCCGGCCGGCAACGGCACGTCCGAGCGGTTGACCAGTGCCGCGATCTGGAACCCCGGATTGGTGTGATAGGCCAGCGCATGGCTGCGGCCCATATTGCCCAGACCGGCGACGACGACGCGAAGAGGTTCGGCCATTTCAATCTGCCTTTTCTTGCCTGCGAGCTGCGAGAGCCACCATTACCTGTGGCTCGCATTCATCTGCGACCCGCAGAGCCGCTTCTTCACTGTCGCAGCGGGCCAAAAGTCGGAAGCCATAGGCACCGACTCCTTCCTTGATCAGCGAAAGCCTATGATCGTCAGACAAGGGATGCTCAAGATTGAGCGCCTGGGTGAACGCCTTCGACTGCTCGTCTTCCATCTGGGAATTGACGCGCCAACGAATATGACAGTTGTATTCCTTCGGCCGGCGCTCCGCCCCGAACCGCGTCAACCAGATGGCAGCGTTGAGATAGAACTGCGGTCCCCAGGAAGACTTCTGAAGGTTTAGCAAGCAGACGGTCTCCGGCCATTCGCGGTAGAAATTCGTGGCGCGCACGCCTCGAAATCCATAGCGGCTCGCTGTCTCGACAAGGGCCTGTACGATAATCTCTCGACCATCACTCATTTGACGGCTCCGGAAGTGATGCCGCGGATCAGCTGCCGCGAGAAGATGACGTAGAGGATCAGCACCGGCATGATCGCCAGCGACAGTGCCGCCAGGATCGCGTTCCAGTTGGTGACGAACTGGCCGAGGAACAGCTGGGCGCCGAGCGTCACCGTCTTGGTCTCCTCCGACGGCGCCAGGATCAGCGGAAACCACAGATCATTCCAGATCGGGATCATGGTGAAGACCGCGACCGTCGCCATCGATGGCCGCACCAGCGGCAGCACCAGCCGGAAGAAGATGGTGTATTCGGACAGCCCGTCGATCCTGCCCGCATTCTTCAGATCGTCGGATACCTGCTTCATGAACTCCGACAGGATGAAGACGGCGAGCGGCAGGCCTTGCGCGGTGTAGACCAGGATCAGCGCTGTCAGCGTGTTGACCAGCCCACTCATCACCATCAGCTGCAAGATGGCGACGGTGCCAAGGCGGATCGGGATCATGATGCCGAGCGCGAGATAAAGCCCCATCATCGTGTTGCCGCGAAAGCGGTATTCCGACAGCGCGAAAGCGGCCATGGCGCCGAACAGCAGCACGAAGAACAGCGAAGCGACGGTGACGACGAGGCTGTTCTGGAAATAGTGGATGAAGTCGCCCTGGCCGATCACGGTGGTGTAGCCGATCAGGTCGAAGGTTTTCGGGGTCGGCGGCGCTAGCGGCGCTCCGAAGATCGCCGCGCGGGATTTAAACGAATTCACGATGACGATGATCACGGGAAACAGCGCGATCACCGTGTAGGTCAACAGCACCGCATGGGCGCCGATGGTGCGGGGCAGGGAATGGGTTGCCGTGCTCATCCCAGAGTCTCCCGATTTTGTGCCAAGGCACCCCCCTCTGTCCTGCCGGACATCTCCCCCTCAAGGGGGGAGATTGGCAGCTCCAGCCTGGCGGCTTCTCTTGCAACGTTGAAAAGTGGCGAAAGCAATGCGGCAGTCCAATCTCCCCCCTTGAGGGGGAGATGGCCGGCAGGCCAGAGGGGGGTGCTCAAGCTCAACATCTCGCCCCCTAAAACTGATACCGACGCAGGCGCGTCTGGACGAGGAAGAGATAGACGCAGACGCCGCCAAGGATGATCAGGAACATCATCGTGGCGATCGCCGCGCCCATGTTGGGATCGCCGACCTGCAACTGGAAACCGAAGAAGGCGCGGTAGAGGAAGGTGCCGAGAATATCGGTTGAATAATTCGGCCCGGCCAGCGCGCCTTGCGCGGTATAGATCAGGTCGAAGGCGTTGAAATTTCCGACGAAGGTCAGGATCGAGATGATGCCGATCGACGGCAGGATCAGCGGCAGCTTAATCTTCCAGAACTGCGACATGCCGGTGATGCCGTCGCATTCGGCCGCTTCGATCACTTCCTCGGGGATCGACAGCAGCGCGGCGTAGATCAGCATCATCGGGATGCCGACGAACTGCCACACCGAGATCAGGCTGAGCGTGGTCAGCGCATATTGCTCCTTGCCGAGCCACGGCGTGAACAGGCTTTTGAGGCCGACAATATCCATCAGGTTAGGCGCCACGCCCCACAGCGGCGACAGGATCAGCTTCCAGGCGAAGCCGACGATGACGAAGGACAGGATCGTCGGCACGAAGATCGCCGTGCGGTAGAAGGCGGAGAACCTAAGCCGCGGGCTGGACAGCAGTGCGGCCAGCAGGACGCCGATCGGGTTCTGCACGACCATGTGGATGATGAAGAACCAGACGTTGTTGCGCAGGGCGTTCCAGAAATTGACCGACCAGTTGGGATCGCCGAACAGCCTGCGGAAATTTTCGAACCCGACGAAGACCTGGGCCTGCTCGATGTTGCGAAACAGCGAGAGCTGCAGCGTGCCGGCCAGCGGCAGGATCATGATCGCCGTATAGACCAGCACCGCCGGCGCCAGGAAGACGACGATATGCCAGCGGAACGGTCGTTTCGGTGCTGCGGCCATGCGTTCGGTCCCCGCCGATCAGGTTCTTGCAATTGCCGCAAAAAGGCGCGGCGCCTCCCTCCCCCCTCGAGGGGAGGGTGCCTCGCGAAGCGAGGCAGGTGGGGTCGGCCAAGGCAGTGCGCCATCGTGACTTCGACCGTGCCTTTCAGCAACGATGAAGCCGCGGCCTGCCTTTACCGACCCCCTCTGTCGCCTTCGGCGACATCTCCCCCTCGAGGGGGGAGATAGCGCTCGCTCTTACTTGCCAGCCTTATACCAGCTGTCGAGGCCGTCCTGCAGCTTCTTGGCGGCAGCTTCCGGCGTGACGGTGCCGTTGATGACGTTGGCCGATTCAACCCACGTCTCGTTCTCGAGGTTCGGCGTGCCGCGCGACAGGATCTGATAGGTCGAGCGGATCGTCGACTTGCACTTGTCGCGCCAGGAGACGAATTCCTGTGCCAGCGGGTCTTCCATCTTCACCGGGGTGTTGTTCAGGCTGAAGAAGCCCGGCAGCGCGTTGGCGTAGATGGTGGCGAAGTCAGGCGAGGCCACCCATGTCAGGAAGGTCTTGGCCGCATCCGCGTTCTTCGACGCTGCATTGAGGCCCATGCCGATGTCGGTGTGGTCGGAGATGTAGCAGGTGTCGCCGGCCTTCTGCACCGGCGGCGGGAATGCGCCCATCTTGAACTGCGCCTGCGTGTTGAACAGGCCGATTTCCCATGAGCCGGCCGGGTAGATGGCAGCGCGGCCGAGCGTGAACAGGTTCTGGCTGTCCGGATAGGTCTGCGCCTCGAAGCCGTCGCCGAGATAGGGCTTCCACTTGGCCAGCTCTTCATATGGCGCCACCCAGTCCTTGTCGGTCAGCTTCTGTTCGCCCTTGATCAGCGCTGCGCGGCCTTCCTCGCCCTTCCAGTAGTTCGGGCCGATGTTCTGGTAGCCCATGGTCGCGGCTTCCCAAAGGTCCTTGGTGCCCATCGCCATCGGGATGTAGGTGCCGTCGGCTTTGATCTTGTCGAGCGCGGCGTAGAACTCCTCGTTCGTCGTCGGCACCTTGATGCCGAGCTTGTCGAAAGCGTCCTTGTTGTAGATGAAGCCGTGGATGACGGAAGCCATCGGCACGCAGAAGCTCGCCTTGCCGTCGTCGGTCTGCCATGCGGCCTTGGCGACGTCGGAGAAATTCTCCATGCCGGGCAGTGTCGAGATGTCGGCGAGGTTGCCCTTCTTGAAGAGCTCCAGCGACTTGTCGAACGGGCGGCAGGTGATCAGGTCGCCCGCCGAGCCGGCGGCGAGCTTGGCGCCGAGCGCGGCGTCATATTCGGTCGGCGCCGACGGCGCGAACACCACTTTGATGCCCGGGTTCTTGGCCTCGAAAGCCGGGATCAGCTTGTCCTTCCAAATGGCAAGGTCGTCGCCGCGCCAGCTTTCGATGTTGAGCGTTACGTCCTGGGCGTAGGCCATTCCGGCTGAGCCGAGAATGCTGGTGCCGAGAAGAAGTGCCGTCAGTAGTTTCGTTGTCATGCTCAGTCTCCCTGTTGACCTTTTTCAGGTTCGGTTTTGAGAACAGGGGCTTTTTGCCCCATGCTCCCCTCAATCACGGAAAGGGCCGGGCGCAGTTTCTGGCCGGTCCCTTCCAGTATCTTCTCGGCCGCACCGGCGCCGGCCGCGCCGGCGGCGAGCAGAATAGCAGTCTTGACGCCGCCGCCGCTCTTCTCGAGCAGGCGCGCCGCATCCTCCTTGTCGCGCCCGCTGATGGCGGCGACGATGCTTGCTGCGCGATCGCGCAGCTTGATGTTGTCGGCCATGAGGTTGACCATGTAGCCGTCATGCACATGGCCAAGATGAATGGCGGCCAGCGTCGAAAGCATGTTGAGCGCAATCTTCTGGGCGGTGCCGGCGCCCATGCGCGTCGAGCCGGCGATCAGCTCGGGCGGCGTTTCGAGCACTATGGCGATGTCGGCCAGCCGAAGCAGCGGCGCATCCTTGTTGTTGGCGATGGCGATGGTTGCCGCACCCCGGCGCCTGGCGTCCTCGATCGCCCTGACGGCATAGGGTGTCGAGCCGCTGGCCGAGACCGCGATCAAGCAGTCGCCCTCGCCGATGCCGGCATTGGCAACCGCCGCCGAGGCTTCGTCGATATTGTCTTCCGGCCCGCCGGCCAATGTCTTGAAGGCATCGTCGCCGCCGGCGATCAGTATGGCGATGCGGTCGCGCTGGATGCCGAAGGTGCCCGGCAGTTCCAGCGCATCGGCCAGCGCCATCAGTCCCGAGCTGCCGGCCGCCGCGTAAGCGAGCTTACCGCCGCTCTTCAGACGGCCGGCGATGATCTCGGCTGCTTTGGCGATGGCGGGAATGGCGCCGCGAACCGCCTTGGCGGCCTCGATCTGCGCATTGGCCAAGGAGGAAAGGATGGCGTCCGGGGCCTGGATGTCCAGCCCCTCGGCATTCTGGTGATGCGCTTCGGTGCGCTTCTCGGCCATACCGTTCCCTCCAATCCACAAAACAATACCAAAAAAATACCACTTGTCCACACGCATTAACGGAATCGTTGCAACCAAATCGGCCTGCCGGCAGAATGCATTGATTTTTCAACAAAATACCGCTTAATCTTTTTGAAACAGAAATTAATCCTTGGCTATTGGTACTTTATTGGTATTATCCACCCGGAGGAGAAATCGCGTGAATTTCGTGCTTGGCATCGATGGCGGAGGCACCAGCTGCAGGGCGGCTCTTGCGACAGCGGGCGGCATGGTCGTCGGCCGCGCCAAGAGCGGCGCCGCCAATATCCGCACCGATCTCACCGGCGCCAGGGCCAACATCGTCGACGCGGCGAGGCAGGCCTTTGTAGCCGCCGGACAAGACCCCGAACTGATCCCGCAAACCCCGGCCATCCTAGGCCTCGCCGGCGCCAATGTCGGAACCTACAGACAGCAACTCGAAGCCATCCTGCCGTTCAGCCAAAGCCGTGTCGAGACCGATGCCGAGATTGCGCTCGAAGGCGCGATCGGCTCCGGCGACGGCGCCATGGCCATCCTCGGCACCGGCACCGCCTATATGGCGCGCAGACAAGGCAAATCGCGCGCCATTGGCGGCTGGGGTTTCCAGGTCGGCGACCAGGGCAGCGGCGCCCGCATCGGCCGCGACCTGCTCGAACAGACGCTCCTCGCCTATGACGGCATCCGCGAAGCGTCGCCGCTGACGCAGGCCATGCTCGCCATCTTCCGTGACAATCCCGAGGATTTGGTCGAGTTCACCACCAATGCCAAGCCCGGCGATTTCGGCGGCTTCGCGCCCAAGGTCTTCGACCATGCCGAAAAAGGCGACGCCGTCGCCAACTGGATCCTGGACAAGGCGGTCGCCGATGTCGAGGCAGCACTTGGCGTCCTCGATCTCGGCGGCGACGATCCGCTGTGCCTGCTCGGCGGGCTGGCGCAGTTTTACGCGCCGCGCCTGTCGTCGCGCTACCGGGCGCTGCTGAAGCCGCCGCTCGACGATGCGCTGGGCGGCGCGGTGCAGATGGCGGTCCGTGTCTTCGCCAAAGCGGCGGAGGCAGCGCGATGAGCGAGGCCGCCGACCAGATTTTCGCCACGCTGAAGCAGTCCTCGCAAAGCGGCGCGCCACTCTATCTGCAGCTCAGGAAGAGCATCGAGGACGCGGTCAATCGCGGCCTGATCGGGCCGGGCGACGCGCTGCCTTCCGAGCGCGACATCGCCAGCAAGGCCGACATTTCGCGCGTCACCGTGCGCAAGGCGGTGCAGGATCTGGTCAAGGGCGGCATCCTCGTCCAGCGCCACGGCTCCGGCACTTTCGTCGCGCCGCGCATGGAGCGCGTCGAGCAGTCGCTGTCGCGGCTCACATCCTTCACCGAAGACATGGCGCGGCGCGGCATGGCTGTCCGTTCGGCCTGGCTCGACCGCGGCCTTTATGCGCCCTCGCCGGACGAGATGATGGTGCTCGGACTGTCGTCGAACGAGCTGGTGGCCCGCGTGGCGCGCCTGCGCATCGCCAACGACACGCCGCTGGCGATCGAGCGCGCGGCACTGTCGGCCAGCGTGCTGCCCGACCCGGCAGGAATAGGGTCCTCGCTCTATGCTGCGCTGGAAACGACCGGCCTCCGGCCGGTGCGGGCGGTGCAGCGCATTTCGGCCGCCAATCTCGGCGACAGTGACGCGCGCCTGCTCGAAGTGCCGCCCGGGATTGCCGGGCTGCACATCGAGCGTATTTCCTATCTGGCGAGCGGCAAGGTGATCGAATTCACCCGCTCCATCTACAGGGGCGACGCCTATGATTTCGTCGCCGAGCTCCGGCTGAGCGGGCCGGGCGAAGAGGGCCGGCCATGAGCGCGACCAAAACTCATATGCGGCGCGAGATCGAGGAGATCCCGGAGGCGACCGCGCGCCTGCTCGATGGTTCGGCAGCCGTGCTGACCGAGGCCGGGCGCGGCATTCGCGAGCGCGACCCGCATTTTATCGTCACCGTGGCGCGCGGCTCCTCCGACCATGCCGCCACCTTCATGAAATATGCCGTGGAGCTGACCGCCGGCCTCGCGGTCGCTTCGGTCGGTCCTTCGATCGCCTCGATCTATGGCGCCAAGCTCAAGCTCGGCGGCTCGGCTTGCCTGGCGATCTCGCAATCGGGCAAGAGCCCGGACATCGTCGCCATGGCGCAAGCCGCGAGGGAGGGTGGTTCGCTGACCGTCGCCATCACCAACACCGCCGATTCGCCGCTGGCGCGCGCCTGCGACTACGCGATCGACATACTGGCCGGGCCGGAGCGCAGCGTCGCGGCGACCAAGACCTTCGTCAATTCCGCCGTCGCCGGCCTCGCCTTGATGGCGCACAGCACCGGCGACGACAAGCTTCTGGCAGCACTTGCCTGCCTGCCGGAGCATTTCCGCAAGGCGATCGCCTGCGACTGGATGGCGCTGGCCGGTGCCTTGGAGACGCCGAAATCGCTGTTCATCCTCGGTCGCGGTCCGTCCGCGGCGATCGCCAATGAGGCGGCGCTGAAGTTCAAGGAAACCTGCGCCATGCATGCCGAGGCCTATAGTGCTGCCGAAGTGATGCATGGCCCGCTGGCGCTGGTCGGGCCCGACTTCCCGGTGCTGGCGCTCGCCGCCCGCGATGCTTCCGAGCCGTCGGTTGCCGAGGCTGCCGACAGCCTGGCGGCCAAAGGCGCGGCCGTTTTTGTGACCTCGGACAAGGCGAAAAGCGCTCAGCAACTGCCGCATGTCGCCACCGGCCATCCGCTGACCGACCCGCTGGCGCTGATCGTGTCCTTCTATGGCTTCGTCGAGGCCTTTGCTCGCCATCGCGGCCTCGATCCGGACACGCCGCCCAATCTTCGCAAGGTGACGGAAACCATATGAGCGACCGTTTTGCCCTGACTGGCGCCCGCATATTCGACGGTGAGGACTGGCATGACAACGCCGCCCTTGTCGTGCGTGACGGCCTTGTCGAGGCCATCGTTCCGGCAGGCGCCATTCCGTCCGGTGTCGAGCGTGTCGAAACCGACGGCGGCATGCTTGCGCCGGGCTTCGTCGACCTGCAGGTCAATGGCGGCGGCGGCGTCATGCTCAACGATCATCCCGATGTCGCCTCGATCGAGACCATCTGCCGGGCGCACGCGCCGTTCGGCACGACGGCACTGCTGCCGACGCTGATCACCGACACGCCTGAAATCACCGCAGCGGCGGTTGCCGCCGGAGCGCTGGCCGCGCAACAGAAGGTGCCGGGTTTTTTGGGCCTGCATCTCGAAGGCCCGCATCTATCGGTCGCCCGCAAGGGCGCGCATGATCCGGCATTGATCCGGCCGATGACCGACGTCGACCAGGCGATGCTGATAGCAACGCGAAAAACTCTGCCGGTGCTGCTGACAACGATCGCGCCTGAATCCGTCGACCCCGCGCGCATTTCGGCGCTCGTTGAGGCCGGCATCGTCGTCAGCCTCGGCCATTCCGATACCGGCTATGCCAAGGCGCGCGGGTTCGCCGATGCCGGCGCAACGGTGGTCACCCATCTGTTCAACGCTATGAGCCAGATCGGCAATCGCGAGCCGGGGCTGGCGGGTGCCGCCATCGATACCGGCACATTGTTTGCCGGCATCATCGCCGACGGCATCCACGTCGATCCCGCCACCATGGCGATTGCCTTGCGCGCCAAGCAGGGGCCGGCAAAAATTTTTCTGGTCACCGACGCCATGGCGACGATCGGCACCGACATGACCTCGTTCACGCTGAACGGCCGCACCATCTACCGCAAGGACGGCCGGCTGACGCTTGCCGACGGGACGTTGGCAGGCGCCGATCTCGACATGATCGCCGCCGTGCGCTTCGTTCACCACGTCGTCGGACTGGACCTGTCGGAGGCGCTGCGCATGGCTTCGCTCTATCCGGCACAAGCGATCGGCCAGGCGCATCGGCTTGGGCGCTTCGCCAATGGCACCGCCGCCGATATTGTTGCGCTGTCGGACGAGTTGGAAGTCAAGGGCGTCTGGATAGAAGGCGACAAGGTTTTCGGAGCAGGCATCAATTGAACGCAAACCTCTTGCTTCAGCCGGCTTTGGCCGGCGCGTAGAGGTCCTTGTAGGTTTCGCGCAGCAGGTTCTTCTGCACCTTGCCCATTGTGTTACGCGGCAGCTCGTCGACGAAGATCACCCGCTTCGGGTGCTTGTATTTCGCCAGCCTTCCGGCGATGGCACCAACGATCTCGGCGGCGGTGATGGTCGAGGCCGGCGTCCGCACCACGATCGCCGTGACGCCCTCGCCGAAATCCGGATGAGCAACGCCGACCACGGCGCTTTCACTGACGCCGGGCAGCGCGTCGATCTCGCTCTCGACCTCCTTCGGATAGATGTTATAGCCGCCGGAAATAATCAGATCCTTGCCGCGCCCGACGATGTGGACATAGCCGTCGGCGTCGATCAGGCCGAGATCCCCGGTGATGAAGAAACCGTCGTCACGGAATTCCGCCTTGGTCTTTTCCGGCATGCGCCAATAACCGCCGAAGACATTGGGGCCTTTCACCTCGATCATGCCGACCTCGCCTTGGGCAAGCGTGGCGCCACCGTCGGGGTCCGCGATGCGCAGTGCCACGCCGGGCAAGGGGAAGCCGACCGTGCCGGCACGCCGCTCGCCATCATAGGGGTTCGACGTGTTCATGTTGGTCTCGGTCATGCCGTAGCGCTCAAGGATCGCGTGGCCGGTGCGCTCGCGCCAGGCCTTGTGCGTCTCGGCCAGCAGCGGCGCCGAGCCGGAAACGAAGAGGCGGATGTTTTTGGCCGCTTGGCGGTTCAAGCCGTCCTGCTGCAGCAGGCGCACATAGAAGGTCGGCACGCCCATCAGCGCGGTGGCGCGCGGCAGCAGCGAGACGATGCGGGCCGGGTCGAATTTGGTTTCGAACAGCATCGAGGCGCCGGCCATCAGGACGACGTTGGTGGCGACGAAGAGGCCATGCGTGTGGAAGATCGGCAGCGCGTGGATCAAAATGTCTGCGGCAGTGAAGCGCCAGTGGTCGACCAGCACGCGCGCATTCGAGGCGAGATTCTCATGGCTGAGCATGGCGCCTTTCGAGCGGCCGGTGGTTCCCGAGGTGTAGAGAATCGCCGCAAGATCGTCCGGCCCGCGCACCACATCGTGGAAATCCGAAGACTGCCGCGAGGCCTGATCCATCAACGACCCTTCGCCATTGCCGCCGAGCGTGACTGTGATAGCGCCCGATGTCTCCGCCAAGGCCCCGATATCGGCTGCCCGTGCCGGATCGCAGACGACCAGCCGCGGCTCGGCATCGCCGAAGAAGTAGTCGAGTTCGGTCAGCGTGTAAGCGGTGTTGAGCGGCAGGAAGACCGCACCGGCGCGCAGGCAGGCGAGATAGAGCAGGACTGCCTGCGGGCTCTTCTCGACCTGGACGGCGACGCGGTCGCCGGCTTGGACGCCCAGTTGCAGCAGCGCGTGGGCCAGTTGCGCGGATCGCGCCAGCATGTCGCCATAGGTGATCGAGCGCCCGTCATCCGTCTCCATCAACAGACGCTCGGGCGCCGGCATGCGAGCGCGGAAGGCGTCGAACAAATGGTTGCTCATATGTCCCTCTTGTCCTCATTCCCCTGAGGTTGCGCCGGAAGCCGCGGCGCGGCCGGCCTCGTTGGTTTCGGCAGCAGGCGGCGCACGGCGGGTGCGGCCGCCACATCGTTCCTGGCGGCGAACAGCTCGTGGTTCTTCTCGATGTCATCGAGCTTGTAGCGATAATTGACCATCAGCCCATGCGCCTGACGCAAGGCTCGGGGCGACAGGTCGCCGAAAAGGTCGATGCGCTCCAGCCGCGCGCCATTGCCGAGATGGAACCGGGCGACCGAGTCGATCACCTTGCCGGAAGCGGTGCGGGCTTCGAGGAAATACTGTGCCGCGAGAGGAAGCAGGACCTGGCCCACGCGGTCGCGCGCGGCAGCGTCCGCATGCCAGCCTTCGTCGGCGACGAGGTCCAGCGCCTCAGTGGCGGAGGGACCGGTCTGCTCGGCTAGCCAACGGGCAAAGCCCGGCACCGGGGACAGCGTGACGAAATCGGTCAGGCCGGGAAGGTCGCGGCGCAGATCCTCGACTACCTGCTTGATCAAAAAATTGCCGAAGGAGATGCCGCGCAAGCCCTCCTGGCAGTTGGAGATGGAATAGAATACCGCCGTCGTGGCCTGCCGTGGTTGCACCAGCGGCCGCTCATCGGCAAGCAGCTCGGCGATCGTCGTCGGCATCGCCCGGGTCAGCGCGACCTCGACGAAGATCAGCGGCTCGTCGCCAAGCTGCGGATGGAAGAACGCATAGCAGAGCCGGTCGGCGGGCTCGATCCGGCGGCGCAGATCGTCCCAGGTGTGGATGGCGTGCACCGCCTCGTAGCGGATGATTTTTTCCAGGATGTTGGCCGGCGTCGACCAGTCGATCCGCCGCAGCACCAGGAAGCCGCGGTTGAACCATGACGACAAGAGGTGCGTGAAATCGGCATCGACGATGGCGAGATCGGGCGACGTGGTCAACCGGGCAAGCAGATCCTCGCGCATGCGCACCAGCGTCTCGATGCCGCCGGGCGCCAGGTTCAGGCGGCGCAGAAGCTCCTGCCTGGCCGGCTCGGCGGCGTCGTGCAGGGCAAGTGCCGAGCGATCGTCGGGCGCGTCGCGATAGGCATCCACGGCAGCGGCAAGCCTGACATGATCGGTGCCGAACCGATCGCGCAGCACATGCAGGAAGGCCAGCCGGCCGTCAGCATCAAGGGTGCGCCAGCGATCGAGGATTTCGCGGGCATAGGCGACGCCCGATGCCTCACCCTGGCTGGAAAGAAGACGCGTGCACAGACGCGCCAGGCTGTCGGCCGAGACCGGCTCGTCACCGCGAACGAGGTTCAGCATCATCCGGCCGCGGTCGGCGATGGTGTTCAGCAGATCAGCAAAGAAAGGGCTGCGGTTCATCGATCCAACCGTCGAAGAGGCGCCTGCGGGAGGGTCCGGGCATAAGGATGAGACAGAGAATATGGGACCGCATGTGATGAGCACAAGCGCACCGGCGTCGGACCGGCTGGAGAGACGGCACGTGGCGCCGTCAGCATCAGCGTTAGCCGGCCGCCCGGTCGGCCGCTGTCCGGATCGCCTCGATGTTCGCCCGATAGGCTTCGACGCTGCCGCCCTTGAAGATCGCCGCACCGGCGACCAGCACGCTGGCGCCGGCGGCGGTGACCAAAGGGGCGGCTTCTGGCGAGATACCGCCGTCGATCTCAATCCGGATCGGCCGGTTGCCGATCAGCGCCTTCACCCGCTTCACCTTCTCGACAATCGCCGGAATGAAGGCCTGGCCGCCAAAACCCGGATTGACGGTCATGATCAGGATCAGATCGAGCCGGTCGAGCACATATTCGACAGCCGATTCCGGCGTCCCCGGATTGAGCGACACGCCCGCCTTCTTGCCGAGATTCCTGATCGTCTGCAGCGAACGGTCGAGATGCGGCCCGGCCTCGGCATGCACCGTCATGCCGTCGCAGCCGGCTTCGGCGAAGGCTTCCAGATAAGGATCGGCGGGCGCGATCATCAGATGGCAGTCGAAGAAGGCCTTGGTGCGGTTGCGGATCGCCTTGATCACCGGCGGACCGAAGGTGATGTTGGGCACGAAATGCCCGTCCATGACGTCGAGATGGATCCAGTCGGCCCCGGCCGCCGCCACCGCCGCGACCTCGTCGCCGAGCTTCGAAAAATCCGACGCCAGCACCGATGGCGCGATCAGGGTTTTTTTGCTCATGATCCGGCCTTTCCAGGCGCCCGTGGTTGCGGGCACGTCGTCTGGATCGACTGCTAGACCATGATCCGGAAAAGGGGAAGCCGGTTTGTCCTTGGCGCGATGGCTTCAGATGTCGGCGCCAAGACCCCGCCGGATTGCACCGGCGGGGTTTTGGTGGGTGCGAATGGTTAGTTCAAAATGCTGTTGCGCGCGGGATCCTGCTGCCGGGGAATCCGTTGTTGCCTCGGCACAAACTGCTGCAGGATGTTCGGGTTCAAGAGGTTCGGATTGATCTCCAAGCCCGGCCTTCTGCGGATCGGGGTGCAGTCCGGATACTGTCCGGTTGTCCCAACCGGGCAGCGCCGCTTGATGATCGGCTGGCACTGGCCGTCGATCAGCCGTGAACCGGGCGCACACTCCACCTGCGGCCGGCGGCATGCGCCTCTGATCACCTCGGTCCCGCGCGGGCAGACACAGGCGCCGCGTTTGTTGTGGACCTGGCCGCGGATGGTGCACTGTTCCACGGTCGGCTTTTTGACGATCGGCACGCAGGCTCTGCCCTTCAGTTCCGTCCGTCTCGGGCAGACGCAGTCGCCGTTCTTGGTGCGGATCTGGCCGGGCAGCAGCTTGCATTGCTCCACTACCGGCGGCTTTTTCCGGATCGGCCGGCAGGCGTCGCCCCTTAGCTCCGTCCCTCTCGGGCAGATGCAATCGCCGTCCTGGGTACGGATCTGGCCAGGCAGCAGCTTGCACAGGCGTGCCGGCGGGTCGTCGGTCGACACGCACCTGCGGTTCTCCAGCTCGGTTCCGCGCGGGCAGATACAACGCCCGTCGGAGGTCCGGATCTGGCCCTTGAGCAGCACGCAGCGCTGCGGGTCCTTCGGCTTCGGTATGATGACCGTGCCGCCACCGGACGAGCACTGGCCGTTACGGAAAGTGGTGCCTTCCGGGCAGACACACCGGCCGGCGTCGTTCGTGACGAGGCCTGCCGAGCACTTCTTCTGCACCTCACGCTTGATGGTGAAGGGATGGCAGGCATAGGCCTTGCCACGATCGCCCTGCACGTTGGTCGGGTCGCGGGAGAGCACGTCGCCCGCGCCTCGCACCTGCGTGTCGGGGGACAGCACGCCAACGCAGTTCTGGCCGCTGACGGTGCCCTGCAGATTGGCCAGGCGGCCGTCGTCGGGAATGATCACGGTCACTTGGTGAACGTGGCTTTCCCCGGCGCCGAGCGTCAAATTGGCGATGCAGGATGCGGGCAAGGTCGCCGGTTCCGGCGCGCAGCCGAAGGGCGGGTCGATCGAGGTGATCGCAACGCCTTCCAGCCGGCCGAGGCCTTCAACGCCGATCGCATCCCCGATGCGAACCGGACCGGAGAAGGTGCCTTCCCCATCATTCGTGATGGTGATCTCAAACGAGCAGGGCTGGCCGACCCGGCACTCGGCATCGCCGGTCTTTTCGACCCGGATGGTGGCAGGGCCGCCACCCTTGGCGCAGGCCCTGCCGATCGGATAGACGATCTCGTCTCCGGGCGCTGGGCCGTAAGAGCCGCGCGCACAGTTCTCGAATTCGCCGTTCGCAGCAACCGTCACGTCGAAGTGGCGGCTGGTTCCAGGCGTCATCACGGCGCCAGGAATCTGGCACGACAGCGTATTGGCCGGAACCGGTCCGCACGCCCATTCGGCGCCATCAGGGATGACGGTCTGGATCTGGATGGGCGCGCCGCCGGCCACCAGCGTGGCGGCATCGTTGACCCGCACCGGACCGGTGGGGGCCGTGGTGCCGGTGCTGATGACGGTGATGCGGCAGGTGACGGCCGCAGCACCGGCCAGTGCTCCGCCGCACACCTTGGTGATGCGCATGGCCGGCTTTCCGCCATCACGGATGCGTTGCTTGGCGCAGGCCTTGTTGTTGGTGAGGTCGTTCTCACCGGGGATGGCCTTCACTTCGGCGCAGTTCTCGACGGTGTCCGGCCGGTAGCCGGCCGGCATCACCGCTTCGACGAAGATCGGCGTCGAGGCGCCCGGCGAGAGCACGATGCCGGCATTGTCGCAACGGAACTGGCCGGGGCCGTTCGGCCCGCATGTCCAGGGCGGAGTCGGGCCGAAGGTCGAGGATACCGGCGCGCCGCCCGGATAGGTGTCCGTGACCGTCAGCGGCCCGTCATAGGGGACGCTGCCGTTGTTGATGATGTCGATCACGAAGGTGCAGACACCATCGGCCGTGCAGACCGGGGTGCGCGCACGCTTCTTCAGGATCAGATCGACCTTCTTTTCCACCGGCGGCCGGCAGTCGCGGTCACGGTCGCCACGCCGGCAGATCGGGATCGAGGCGCAGCCGCGGTCGTTTTGCTGGCTGCCGAACAGCGGCTTGCCGCTGGCGCCATAATTATAGGCGGCGCAGTTGCGCAAGCTCCGACCTTGCCAGCCTGCGGCCGGCTTGAAGCCGAGCTTGAGGTCGACAGAGGCACCCGGGTTGAGCGTGGTCACCGGATGGGTGCACGTCATCGGGGTGGCCGCCGGCGCACAGACCCAGGGCGCATTCGGTCCTGAATCGAGGGTGGAGCCGGCCGGCAAGGTCACGTCGTCGAGAACGATCTTGCCGTGATACGGCCCGTCGCCGACATTGGTGACCTTGATGGTGAAGTCGCAGCCGCCGCCCATCGTGCAACGCGGAACGTTGGCGCGTTTTTCGACTTTCAGATCCGGTTCCCTGTCCTTGGGCGGACACCTCTGGTCACGCGGAATGACAATTTCGATCGTCTGCGTGCAGCACAAGCCCCAGCCCTCCTCCGGGCCGGCATAGGTTTCGATGCCGGTGACGACGAGGTGGATGACGTCTCCGGGTGACGCACCGACGATCTTCCAGTTGAGCACACCGCCGCCCGCCGGCACCAATTGCGTGTCGGGGATGATGGTGATGCCGGGTGTCGTCGTCGAGAGATGCACCCACTTGCCGCCCATCTCGGGGCCGACCGGCATATGGTAGATGAAGGCGCCGCCGCCGGGCACGCAATCGAGCGTGCCGCGCTCCACCTTGAAGCATTCCTTGCCGGGAGGTGGAGGCGGCGGGTTGCATTTGGTCAGGTCGATCTTGATCGAGGTCTTTTCGCCGGTAAGGATGTTGCCGTCGTCCGGCTTGCCTGGGTCTTGTGACGGGATGATGGTCCCGGTGCCGGGCCCGACGGTTATCTTGATCATGCCCTGATTGTCGACGATCGCCGGCGAGGCAAACGCCGCATGGTCGATCTTGGCGGTGATCTGGAAGGTGATGACGCGTTCGTTTGGAGCGCCGACGCCGTCGAGATCGGCGGCGGATATCCGGAAGTCGGAAACATCAGCCGTGTCGTTGGGATTTGCCGACGTGCTGATCGAGGCTCCGGGCAGCGGTCCGCCGGACGCATCCGTGCCGTCGCCGGACAGATGCACGCCGACGATCCGCAGGCCATGCGGAAGCTGGTCCTTGAAGTCGATCCTGGCCTTTTCCAGCGCGGTCGCGAGGCCTGGGCTGGCAAAGGCTTGCGGGTTGCCGCGCAGGCCGAAGCTCAGGGAATATACGACATAGTCGCAGCCTCGTTGTCTGCCTTTCTTGGTGAAGAAAGGCACGACCCGGCCGGGCCGCGGATTGACGATGCGCGGCTCATCGAGGTCGAGCCCGAAATCCGGACTGGCGGTTTCGAGCGGACCGGAATCGGCAGGCTTGTCGATGTCGGCCTGGCTGGTCTGGACCGGAACAAGATCTTTCGCGAAGCCTTGCCCCGGGCTCAGCATGGCGACCGCGATACCGGCCGCCATCAGCCAGCGCGCGCCGCGCCTGGAGAGTGACAGCGGTTTCATGGTCGTCGCGAGTGGGGAAAGTGCTGAAATGCTCATCTTCCCCTCCTCAACGTTCGCAGCTGACGGCTGGGGTTCTGAGCGGCACCGTCATCTTGCAGCAAGGGAAATAGCCGCCCTTGTCGCGATCGAACTGCTTGTAGAAGCAGAGCCCGACATCGACCGTGTCGCCAGGATAATGGCCGGTGATACCTATCGTGTAGGGCGCGCCGGGAGCATGGGAGAGGAGTGAGGTCACCCCGACGCCTGATGTCCTGGACAGAGCCTTGATCGAATCGCCGCCAAAGCCGGCATGGTCACGGAGATAGAGTTCGGCCTCGAGGCCGGAGGGCGTGCAGAAATACCTGACATCCTCGACATCGAGGCAAGGAGGCACGCCGCCGGGGGGCGGGAAGTCGGGCGGATAGAAAGGTGGCAGGTAACCGCCGCCCGGTACCTGCTCGTAATAGCCGGCACGACCCTCGCAGGGGTGCCAGACCTCGACATCGCCGACATGGCCTTCAACCTCGGGGTCTTCGAAATAGCCGTCGAAGTCGACGAACCACGAGCCGAAGGGCGGCACGTTGGCCGGCTTGACCAGTGCTGTCGGCGTGATCTGCACGCCGTGCACGGCGAGCGGCCCGCCGCCGGCAAGCTGTTCGGCAAGTGCGGGATTGTCGCGCAATTTGTCGCCGGTCTTGACCAGCGTCTCGGTGCAGACGCCGGCATCGAGATTGCCGTCGGAGTCGTAGCCATATTGCAGGTCGAGGCCGCCGGCCGACTGCCGGTTGTCCTCCGGGAAACCGACCGCATATTCCTGCGGCATTTCCACCCAGACTGATTCCGTCGCCGGATCGTCCGGGTTATCGCGCCAGTAGCGGATGACCTCGCCCTTGCCGGAATCGGCGAACTGGCTGTAGTCGTAGCGGTTTTCTATCGGGCCGCGCTGGGCCAGGTACATGAAGCCGCTGATGTCGAAAGCGATGTCGGTTACGGCTTGGTCCTTGTCGGCCTTGACCGTCAGTTCCCAGCGCGTGTCACCGGCAAAACTGCCGTCGCGGGCAACGCCCACCGACCAGATCTCGGCCTTTTCACCGACCGAATAATAGAGCCGGCCGCCATGATAGGCGACGGACCAGACGCGGCGCTCGTCCTGCGTATAACCCCAGCTGTCGGGGTCTTCGCTGTCGAAGGCAGCGTCCTCGATGTCCATGACCGAGCCATCGTCGGCAAGCGGGGCCAGCCCGTGCGCCGGGCGCCCGGCAACGCCGTGGTCGAACGTGTCGACCGACGTGCCGTTGGCGTCGACACGGTGTATGAGACCGGTGTCGAGGTCACTGGCGAAGATCTGGCGGTGGATATTGTCGAAGGTGATGTCGCCAACGCCGGGACCGCTGTTGGTGTCGATGTCGGCAAATTTGCTCACCTGGCCGGTGATGCCGTCGATCTTCCAGATCGTGCCCGGTCCGCCGCCGTTCTCGGTGCCGAACTGGCCGTCCATAAAGATGGCGCCGGCAGCACCGCGACGCTGCCGCTCAGGGCGCCCGTCCGCATCTTCGTCTGATGTGACGATGCGGATGCCGTGCAGCGAGCTGGCGCCGGCATAGAGGTTCGGAATGCCTGATGGAACACCGTCGCGGACGCCGTCGTCATAGGTGATGCCGAACACCTGGCCGATCTGCTCGGCTGTCACTTCGAAGGGCGGCGGCGTGAAGACGAGCTGGCCGGAGGCCGGCCCGCCTAGCCTTGAAACGTCGAAAACGCGCAAGGTTGCGCGCGTCGTGTCGATGAAGGTTTCGTCGACGGGATCGACGCCGGGCGGCAAGCCTGCTTCGAAATTGGGCCCCTCTTCGAAATTGGGAATGACAGTGCCGGAAAACCCGGTCACCGCTATCGAGCCCGGATAGATGATCTGCGTTTCCTGCGCCTGGGCGGCACAGCCAAGCCACAGGGTGGTGGCGAGCGCCAGGAATCTACTGGTTGCCGGGAATCCACTGGTTGCTTGGATCGCACGGCGCAAACGGCCAGCACGAGAGCGCACGAACGCGCCGTGGTCGCAAGACATGGAATTCCCCCCGCGGGCGAGAGAAACATCCGGTCTTGCCGCGCAAATCAGGGCAAGGCGCGACGTTCCGGCACGTTTTTCCCTGATCGAATTGTCTGCTTTCCTCGCAGTCACGATACGCCGGCTCTTACGCAGGGTCAACGGAATCAGCGGAAAGCCCAGCGGATCGCCCCCATCCCGAAAGCGGTGGTCGCGCTGAGTTCCCGGAGACCGCGGAGCCTTTGGATTTCCAGTCATGGCACTTTCCTTTCCGGGGCCGCACCATGCAGCACCTAGGTGTCAGTCGCGAACAGACGCGGAAAGGTTCATGGGAAGCGCTGGACGGCCTGGGCTCACCGTGCCATGGCCGGAGAACACCCGGCTCGGCCCGAGCAAAGGATGTTGGACGGCCTTGCGCAGAATGCTTGCGCGCCGCGCAGCCTGTTCTTATATACGCGCCAAGCCGTTCGACGCCGGAATGCCGGTTGCCGAAGCGGAATTTCTTGTGAACAGGGGCTTTCGTCGGAACGCCTGTACGGGTCCTGAGAGCCTGCTTAGCGGAGAGACTAGAAAAATGGCAAAAGTAATCGGTATCGATCTGGGGACCACCAACTCCTGCATCGCCATCATGGATGGCAAGGAGTCGAAGGTCATCGAGAATGCGGAAGGCGCGCGCACGACCCCTTCCATCGTCGCCATCAACAGCGATGGCGAGCGCCTCGTCGGCCAACCGGCCAAGCGCCAGGCGGTCACCAATCCTGAAAACACCATCTTCGCGGTCAAACGCCTGATCGGCCGCCGGTATGACGACCCGGTGACTGACAAGGACAAGAAGCTCGTCCCCTACAAGATCGTCAAGGGTGACAATGGCGACGCCTGGGTCGAGGCCGGCGGCAAGAAGCAGTCGCCCAGCCAGATCTCGGCAATGATCCTGCAGAAGATGAAGGAAACGGCGGAAGCCTATCTCGGCGAGAAGGTCGAGAAGGCGGTCATCACCGTTCCGGCCTATTTCAACGACGCCCAGCGCCAGGCCACCAAGGACGCCGGCAAGATCGCCGGCCTTGAAGTGCTGCGCATCATCAACGAGCCGACCGCGGCCGCACTTGCCTACGGCCTCGACAAGAAGGAAGGCAAGACCATTGCCGTCTATGACCTTGGCGGCGGCACGTTCGACATTTCGGTGCTCGAAATCGGCGACGGCGTCTTCGAGGTGAAGTCGACCAATGGCGACACCTTCCTCGGCGGCGAAGATTTCGACATGCGTCTGGTCGAGTATCTGGCTGCCGAGTTCAAGAAGGAACAGGGCATCGACCTGCGCAACGACAAGCTCGCCCTTCAGCGCCTCAAGGAAGCGGCCGAAAAGGCCAAGATCGAGCTGTCGTCCACCACACAGACCGAGATCAACCTGCCCTTCATCACCGCCGATGCCAGCGGCCCCAAGCACCTGACGCTGAAGCTGACGCGGGCGAAGTTCGAGAGCCTGGTCGAGGATCTCGTCCAGCGCACGATCGAGCCCTGCAAGGCGGCGCTCAAGGATGCCAGCCTGAAAGCTGGCGAAATCGACGAGGTCGTCCTGGTTGGCGGCATGACCCGCATGCCCAAGATCCAGGAGATCGTGAAGCAGTTCTTCGGCAAGGAGCCGCACAAGGGCGTCAATCCGGATGAGGTCGTCGCATTGGGCGCCGCCATCCAGGCTGGCGTGCTGCAGGGGGACGTCAAGGACGTGCTGTTGCTCGACGTGACGCCGCTGTCGCTCGGCATCGAGACGCTGGGTGGCGTGTTCACACGGCTGATCGAGCGCAACACGACGATCCCGACCAAGAAGAGCCAGGTGTTCTCGACGGCCGAGGATTCACAGTCGGCCGTGACCATCCGCGTCTTCCAGGGCGAGCGTGAAATGGCCGCCGACAACAAGGCGCTCGGCCAGTTCGACCTGGTCGGCATTCCGCCGGCGCCGCGCGGCGTGCCGCAGATCGAGGTCACTTTCGACATCGACGCCAACGGCATCGTCAACGTCTCGGCCAAAGACAAGGGCACCGGCAAGGAGCACCAGATCCGCATCCAGGCGTCTGGCGGCCTTTCGGACGCCGACATCGAGAAGATGGTGAAGGACGCCGAAGCCAATGCCGAGGCCGACAAGAAGCGGCGCGCGCTGGTCGAGGCCCGCAACCAGGCCGAGGCGCTGGTGCATTCCTCGGAGAAGTCGCTGAAAGAATATGGCGAGAAGGTTTCCGAGGCCGACCGCACGGCGATCGCCGATGCGATCGCGGCGCTGAAGACCGCCGCCGAAGGCGACGACGCGGCCGAGATCGAAGCCAAGACCCAGGCGCTCGCCGAAACCTCGATGAAGCTCGGCCAGGCCATGTACGAGGCTTCGCAGAAGGAAGCCGCGGAAGCCGACGCCAAGGCGGACGCCGCCAAGGACAGCGACGTGGTCGATGCCGATTTCGAGGAAATCGACGAGGACGACGACAAGAAGAAGTCGGCCTGAGCCGCCTGACGGCAGATAAAGCGGAAAGCCCGGCGCAAAGCCGGGCTTTTTTGCAACTCTGACCGAAAAAATACGGGCTTGATCGAAAAAATGCGGGCAAGCCCGCGTCGACACTGGCATCCCGGCCCCATCGCACCTAAATCGGAACAGCGTGCCGGCAAACGACGCAACAAGGCTTCAAGACGTTGAATATCCGGACTGCAGGAAAAGATGAAAGCTGATTTCTACGAAACGCTGGGCGTGCAAAAGGGGGCAGACGAGAAGGAGCTCAAGAGCGCTTTCCGCAAGCTCGCCATGCAGTTCCATCCCGATCGCAATCCCGGCGACCATTCCTGCGAGCACAAGTTCAAGGAAATCAACGAGGCCTACGAGACGCTGAAGGACCCGCAGAAGCGCGCGGCCTACGATCGTTTCGGCCACGCCGCCTTCGAGCAGGGCGGCATGAATGGCGGCGCGCAAGGCTTCGGCGCCGGCGGCTTCGCCGACATCTTCGAGGATATTTTCGGCGACATGATGGGCGGGCGCCAGCGCCGCTCCTCAGGCGGCCGCGAGCGCGGCGCCGACCTGCGCTACAATATGGAAATCACGCTGGAGGAGGCATTCGCCGGCAAGACAGCGCAGATTCACGTGCCAGCGTCGATCTCCTGCACGGAATGCTCCGGCACCGGCGCCAAGCCCGGCACCCAGCCCGTCACCTGCTCGATGTGCAACGGCCACGGCAAGGTGCGCGCCACGCAAGGCTTCTTCTCGATCGAGCGCACCTGCCCGCAATGCCAAGGGCGTGGCCAGACCATCAAGGAGCCGTGCCCGAAATGTGCTGGTCAGGGTCGCGTCACCGAGGAGCGGTCGCTGTCGGTCAACATCCCGGCCGGCATCGAGGACGGCACCCGCATCCGCCTCGCCAATGAGGGCGAGGCCGGCCTGCGCGGCGGCCCGTCGGGCGATCTCTACATTTTCCTTGCGGTCAAGCCGCACGAATTCTTCCAGCGCGACGGCGCCGATCTCTATTGCAAGGTGCCGATCTCGATGACGACGGCCGCCCTTGGCGGCTCCTTTGAGGTGGCGACGCTGGACGGCACCCAGACGAAAGTGAAGGTGCCGGAAGGCACCCAGAACGGCCGTCAGTTCCGCCTCAAGGGCAAGGGCATGCCGGTGCTACGCCAGCACAATGTCGGCGATCTCTATATTCAGACCGCGGTTGAGACGCCGCAGAACCTTTCCCGCCGCCAGCGCGAGTTGCTGGAGGAATTCGAGCAGCTTTCCTCGAAGGACAATTCGCCCCAGTCGAGCGGCTTTTTTGCCCGCATGAAGGACTTTTTCGAAACCTTCAGCGAGCGCTGATGCCTATTCTCGTCAATCGGGTGTAGAGTGCAATTAAGGCGAAGCTTCCCTAGCGTCATCAACATCTTATACCGGCATCCGCCTTGCCTAGAACCCCGTAGCTGCTAAGTAGCCTCTCGGGGGAGCGTTCAGGAGAACTTGCATGGCACATGGTCCCGGACTGCGAAAAGCGCTGGCGGAAAAGTTCGACGACGAACTGAAGTTCTTCAAGGGCTGGATCGACAAGCCGAAGGCAGTCGGTTCGATCGTGCCGACCAGTTCCATCACGGCCCGCAAGATGGCATCCGTCGTCAACCCGAAGTCGGGCCTGCCGGTGCTCGAAGTCGGACCCGGCACCGGCGTCATCACCAGAGCCATCCTCGCCCAGGGCGTAAAGCCTGAAAATCTCTATGCGGTCGAATATTCCCCCGATTTCGTGCGCCATCTGCGCCGGCTCTATCCCGGCGTCAACGTTATCGAGGGCGACGCCTTCAATCTCGATGCGACGCTTGGCGACAAGAGCGGCCTGACCTTCGATTCGGTCGTCTCCGGCGTCCCACTGCTCAATTTCCCGGTCGCCCAGCGCATCGCCTATGTCGAAAGCCTTCTCGACCGCATCCCGACAGGCCGTCCGATCGTGCAGCTGACCTACGGCCCAATGTCGCCGATCCCGCCTGGCCGCGGCGACTACACGGTTGAGCATTTCCATTTCGTCATCCGCAACATCCCGCCAACGCAGCTGTGGATCTACCGGCGCGCGGCACACTAGGGTCGAAACTTAGCCAGCCGCCGCAAATGGCCTAAAATGGGTGGAAGCGGACATCTCTACCTCGCCTGGTGCCAGACTTTCCACGCGGAGATTACGAGGATCGCGGCTAGCGCTGGCAATAGCAGGGCGCTAGGAACGATGCCGAGCAGAAAACCGCCGATCAAGGTCCCCATGATTGATCCAGCTGCCATTACAAGCAAGAGCGACCGATTTCGTCCGATGGTGGCGAAGCTCTGATCGCGGCTGTAGCGTGAGAAGCCGACCAGCACCGTCGGAAGGCTCACGGCGAGCGACAGGCTTCCAGCAAGCTTGATGTCCGCACCGAAGAGCAGAACCAGCGTGGGTATCAGGAGTTCGCCGCCGGCAACGCCGAGAAACGACGCGACGACGCCTATTGCGAACCCTGCGACAGCACCCACCGCCATTTGGGCCGTACCCGTCAACAGTGCTCGCCCCACACTGGCATCATGTCCGAACACAAGCACAGCCGCGATGACGATGAGCAGCGCTGCGATCACCCTGTAGAGCGTTTCCGATTTCAGGCGCGTTGCCCATCCCGCTCCGAACCATGCGCCGAGAAGGCTTCCGGCAAGCAAATTCACGATGATCGGCCAATGCGCCGCAATCTGGCCAAAAGGCACCGTGCCCATGCGAAAGGGTAGCGCCGTGGCGACGACCACCAAGCTCATGGCCTTGTTGAGGATGACGGCTTCCAGCGCGGTGAAGCGGAAGACCCCGATCAGCAGCGGCAAACGAAATTCAGCACCGCCGAGGCCGATTAGGCCGCCGAGAGCGCCAATGATTGCGCCACCGCCGAATGCAAGCGGAAGTTTTTGCGGAGGATTTGTCGAGGTCAATCCTTGAGTCATAGCGCTATATCTACACGGAAACGACGCCTGGAACAGGCGATCCTTGGCCCGTCATTAAGCGTCCGCTCCGCGTCGAACTCGGTCGCTCAGAGTGAGCGAGGTTTGATCCCTTGAGCGAGGTGCGTCCTCTTGGACGCACAACACCTTGAATCCAAGCATCGTGCTTTCCAGAAATCGATTTTCGATTTTTGGGCCGATGCGTTGATCTGAGCGATCCTTGGCTGTACCTGTCCGGGGACAAAGGTGGCCAATGGCAGTGATCCCGAAAATTCTCGTCTTCGCGGGCTCGATTCGCGCTGGCGCCTACAGCGGCAGGACCGCCGACGTGGCGCAGAAGGAACTCGCCATGCAGGGCGCCGAGGTGACCCGGATCTCGCTTGCCGACTGTCCGCTGCCGATCCTGGACGAGGATCTGGAAAAGGAGAAAGGCGTTCCCGAAAACGTCTTCAAGCTTGCCAGGCAGATCGCTGCCCATGACGGGCTGCTGATCGCGACGCCCGAGTATAACGGCTCCATCCCGCCGCTGCTCAAGAACACTATCGACTGGGTGAGCCGGGTGCGCACGGATGGCGGGCGGTCGTTCAGGCCGTTCACCGGCAAGCCCGCCGGCCTTTGTTCGTCTTCCAAAGGACACTTCGCCGGGGTACGCTGCATCAACCATCTGCGCGCCGTGCTGGTGCGCTGCCAGATGGAGGTGGTAACGCCGGAGTGTTCCGTGCCGGAGGGCGGCAACGCCTTCGACGACGACGGAAATTTCAGGGACGAGAGACTGAACAGATCGATGGAGCACCTATGCCGCACGCTGATCGAAACCTCGCGCCTGCTGTCCACGCGGATCGAGGCTTGATCCAGGAGCGCGCCAGCACCATGCAAGACAGGCTGATCGTCGGCCTCGACGTGCCGACGCTGAAGGAAGCCGAGAAGGCGGTGCGCGAGCTCGACGGGGTCGTCTCCTTTTACAAGATTGGCTATCAGCTCGCTTTCGCCGGCGGGCTCGACTTCGCCCGCGAGCTCGCCAGCGGCGGCACCAGAATCTTCCTCGACATGAAGCTGCTCGACATCGACAACACAGTGGCCAAGGGTGTCGAGGCCATTGCCAGGATGGGCATGACCATGCTGACGCTGCACGCCTATCCGAAGACGATGAAGGCAGCGGTCGAGGCCGCCAGGGGCAGCGATCTCTGCCTGCTTGGCGTCACCGTGTTGACCTCGATGGACGAGCAGGACGTGATCGACGCCGGCTATGAATATGACCCGCATACGCTGGTGCTGAGGCGCTCCGAGCAGGCGCTGCATGCCGGCATGGGCGGCATCGTCTGCTCGGCCGAGGAAGCGGAAGCGGTGCGCCGGATCGTCGGGCCCAACCTGGCCGTCGTCACGCCGGGAATACGGCCCAAGGGCAGCGACCATGGCGACCAGAAACGCGTCGTCACGCCGGCGCAGGCGATCCGCAACGGCTCCAGCCATCTCGTCGTCGGCCGGCCGATCGTCGGCGCGACCGACAGGCGGGCGGTCGCGGAAGCGATCCTTGACGAAATGCGCTCGGCTTAACGCTTAGATTTCGGAGAAAAAGAGCATGCCCAAGGGATACTGGATCGCCCGCGTCGATGTGCGTGATGCGGAAGGCTACAAGGACTATGTTGCTGCCGCCAAACCGGCCTTCGATCGTTTCGGCGCGAAATTTCTCGCGCGTGGTGGCGCGCACGAAAAGGCCGAGGGGCCGGGCCGCGACCGCAACGTGATCATCGAGTTTCCGTCATTGGCTGCGGCGCATGATTGCTACCACTCGCCGGAGTATCAGCGCGCCGTGGCGATCCGCCAGAAAGTGGCCGACGGCGAGATCGTGCTGGTCGAAGGGGTTTAGTTCAGCCGCCTGCGGCGGTCAGACCGAATGCAGGATGTAAAGCTTGCGCGTTTTCTCGTGGATGGTCCATTCGCCCTGCCAGCCAAGCGGCAGGACAAGCAATTCGCCGGGTCCGACACCTTTGGCCGCGCCATCGGGACCATGCAGCGTCACGCGGCCGGAGACGATGTGGCAAATCTCGGAATTCGTGTCTCGGCGCGCGGTGAACCGGCCCTGCGAACATTCCCAGACACCAACTTCGATCTTGCCATCATCCGAAGTCCAGAGCGTGTTGGCTGCTTCCAGCTGATCGCCTTCCACCGAGGTGGGTTTCGGCTGAGGCTCACCGAGGTCGATATGCGCAAGGTGGGCGAAGGTCTTGAAGTCGATCATTTTCTTAAGTCCTCGAGGTAATGCGGTTCAGTGCCCGGTGATGCGATCGGCCAGGGCGGCCAGCCGCGATGTGCGCGGCAGCCCCTTTGCTTCCCGCTCGTCGGCAATCCGATAGAGCTGATACATGGAATGGACGCCCAGCCAGCGCAGCGGCTCCGGTTCCCATTTGCGCACGGTTCGATTGACCCAGGGAAGCCGCGTCAGCTCGGTGTCGTTGCCCAGCAGCAGATCCCTCAATGTGCGTCCCGAGAGGTTCGAGGTGGAAACGCCGAGGCCGACATAGCCACCGGCCCAGCCTATTCCGGTCTGCTTGTCAAAGCCCACCGACGTGCACCAGTCGCGCGGCACGCCCAGCGTTCCACACCACGCATGGTCGAGCTTTAGCCCCTTGGTCTGCGGCAAAAGCGTCGTCAGGATCTTGTGCAGCTTATCGATCGTCGCCTGTTGGGTGACGCCGCGAATGTCGGTCTTGGAGCCGAAACGATAAGGCACCCCGCGCCCGCCCATGGCAATGCGCCCTTCCCGGGTGCGTTGCGCATAGCAGTAGGTGTGCGCAGCGTCGCCGAGCACCTCGTAGCCGTCCCAGCCGATTTCGCTCCACAGTTTTTCGGACAACGGCTCGGTCACAACGATGGCGCTGTTGAGCGCCAACCAAAGTCTCTCGTGGCCGGCGATGCCCGCGGTAAAACCCTCGGTTGCCCGCACGATCTTTTCGGCACGCACCACGCCCCGGTTGGTTGCAACCTTGCCTTTTTCGATCGACAGCACGGTCGTCTGTTCACAAATCCGGACACCGAGGCGCTCCACTGCCCTGGTGAGCCCCTGCACCAGCTTTGCAGGCTGAACCCGCGCAACTTTCTTGATGACGAAGGCGCCGCGCGCGTTGTGCACCGCTATGCGCCGGCGCATCTCTGCTGCATCGATGTACCCGACGCGGTCGTCGGTCAGCTCCCAGGATCTGGCATGGGCATACATCGCCTTGGCGCGCTGCTCCTGCCCCTCGTTGGTTGCGACAAGCAGTTCATCGGTACGGCGAATATCGGCGTCGATGCCTTCGGTCTCCGCGACCGATATGACCTCGTTCACCGTGCCCATCATCGCCGCCTGCATGGCGATGACCCCGGAGCGCGACGATGCCTCCTCATATTTTTCGCGCGACCATGAGAAGCCGCCGGACAGCCAGCCGCCATTGCGTCCCGAAGCACCGAAGCCGGCGAACTCCTTCTCGACGATGACGATGTTGAGGTGCGGCGCTGCCTGCTTCAGGTAATAGGCGGTCCAAAGGCCGGTGTAGCCGGCCCCGACGATGCAAACGTCGGCCACGATATCGCCCTGCAGCGGCGGCCGGTAGCCGGGCACCCCGCCGATGTCGGCATACCAGAATGAAACGTCGCCGTTCTTCTTCACGTCCATTGTCGCGATTTTCCCAGGTAGGATTCAGGTCAGCGTGAAATCGGCCTTTTCGTCGTCCGCTAACAGCTTCACGTCGCTGCCCGCGAATATGAGGTCGACCTCGTCGCCGATGGCGAAGGTCTCGGCATCCAGCGTCGAGCGCACGATCGCCTTGGAGGTGTCCGCCAGCACGACTTCGTATTTGGAGCCCGATCCGAGATAGATGGCTTCGCCGATGCGCCCGGGCAGGGTGTTTCGATCCTGTCCGCCCTTGCCCCGTCTGGCGAGGCTCAGCTTCTCCGGTCGCAGCAGCATCACCGGCTTGGCGCCATCGGGAAGGCGTTTGGCGGCGGCCACTTTCCGCCCTTCTATCTCGATGGCGGTCTCGTTCCCGGAGGTGGAGGCCGCGCCACGCAGTATCGTCGAGTCGCCGACGAACTTTCCGACGAACAAGGTCTCGGGCTCGTCGTACAGCTGGCGACCGGTGCCGATCTGCTCGATGCGTCCTTGGTTGAACACGGCGATGCGGTCCGAGAGGACCAGGGCCTCCTCTTGGTCGTGCGTGACGTAAACGAAGGTGGTGCCCAACTCCCGGTGGATCCGTTTGATCTCGAGCTGCAGCCATTCACGCAACTTCTTGTCGAGCGCGCCGAGCGGCTCGTCCATCAGGAGCAGCGGCGGGTCGAATACGATGGCGCGCGCCAGCGCGACGCGCTGCTGCTGCCCGCCGGAAAGCTCGCTGGGGAAGCGGTGGCCGAAATCCGCCATCTTCACCATGTCCAGCGCCTTGCGCACCCGCGCCTCACGATCGGGATTGGCGATGCCGCGCAAGGTCAGTGGGTATGCGACGTTCCTGCTCACCGTCATGTGCGGAAACAACGCATAGTGCTGGAAAACCACGCCGATGTTGCGTTTGTGCGCCGGTACGCCGATGACGCTCTTGCCGCCGACATCAAGCGAACCCGAGCTGACCTCGGTGAAGCCGGCGATGACGTTGAGCGTGGTCGTCTTGCCCGAACCGCTGGGTCCGAGCAGCGTCATGAACTCCCCCGGCTCGATGCGCAGCGAAACCTTATCGAGAGCAATGAAGCTGCCATACTGTTTGCTGACGGATTTGAGATCGATGGCTGCGCCGCGGGTCGATGGTGAGGCCATGTCAACGTTTTCCCTGTCTCGAACCGATCAGCAGCCCCGCCCCGATCACCAGCGACGTCACGATGAAGAGCAACGTGCCCACCGCCGCAACGGTGGGGTCGGCATCCCGGGTAATGCTGGAGAAGATCTGGACCGGCAGTGTCTTCAGATAAGGGCTGGTGATGAACAGCGCGACGATGATCTCGTCGAACGAGGTTACGAACGCAAACAGCAGCCCCGACAGGATGCCCGGCGCGATCAGCGGCAACGTCACCGTCCTGAATGCCATCAGCCGGGTCGCGCCGAGGCTGGCCGCAGCCGTCTCCAGCCGTTTGTCGAAGACTTCAAGGCTGGCGGAGACGGCGATGATGACGAAAGGAACGGCGAGCATCGTGTGGGCCAGCACGAAGCCGGTCATGGTGCCGACCAGCCGCGTATCGAGATAGACCGCATAGATTCCGACGGCGAGCACCACCCCCGGCACGACCATCGGCGTGATCAGCAGTGCACGCAGCACGCCGCTGACGCGGCTTTTCATGCGATCGAGGCCGAATGCCGCCAGCGTGCCGATGACGGTGGCGAACACCGCAGTGACGACGGCAACCTTGAGCGAGCCGACCAGGCTCGCCGACCATTCGGGGTTGGTGAAGAAGTTCTGGTACCACTGCCAGGAAAAGCCGGATGGCGGAAAGGCCAGCGACTTCTTGTCGTTGAACGACATCGGCACGACGACGATTGTCGGTGCGACCAGCCAGACCGCGACCAGCAGGCAGAACAGACCGAGCAGGATTCGACCGGGCTGTTTCATCAGCGTGTCGAGCCCGTCTTGTGCGGTTGGCGCGACAGCGGTGCTGCAAGCGCGAGCAGGACGAAGGTCGCGATCAACAACACCACACCCATCGCACCGCCGCGACCCCAGTTGAGCAGGCTGAGCACTTGGTTCTGGATCAGGGTCGAGAGCATGGTCGAACGCGGACCGCCGAGCAGCGCGGGGGTTATGTAGAACCCGAGCGCAAGAATGAACACGATGATGGCGCCCGCGTAGACGCCCGGAAGCGAGAGCGGCAGATAGACCTGGGCAAAGGCGCGCGCCGGGCTTGCGCCGAGGCTTCGTGCCGCCTGCATGAGCCGCAGGTCAATCGTCTTCATTACCGAATAGAGCGGCAGGATCATGAACGGCAACAGCACCTGCGCCATGCCGATCACCACGCCTGTCTGCGTGCGGATCAGCTTGACCGGACTAAGGCCGACTGCCCGTATGACGGAGTTGATCACGCCGGAATCCTGCAGAAGGATGACCCATGCCAAGGTGCGCACCACACCGCTCACCCAGAACGGCACCAGAACGCACAGGATGAGGACGAGCCGCATCTTGGGCCCGACCGCAGTCATCACATAGGCATAGGGATAGCCGGCAATGAGACATACCAGCGTCACCCAGGCGGAGATCGCGAAGGTCCGCTGAAGCACGGTCAGGTTGACCGGTGTGCCGAAAAACCAGGCATAGTTCTGCCATCCCCATTGCGGCTCGGAAAAGCTACGCAAGGTCACGATGGCGAGCGGCAGGCCCAGGCAGACGACGAGCAGCAGCAGCGCCGGCGCGACGAGCCAGAAAGCCTGTCCACGAAACCAGCGCCGGCGGTCGTCTGCTGCGACAGCCGGACCAGTGTTCCGGCTGTCGGTTGTTATCGTTGCCACTGCGGCGGACCTAGTTGCCCGCCATCAACGCGTTCCACTTTTCGTTCGCCACCTCGAAGTTCTCCACCCAGAACTTGATGTTCTGCTGATAGCCAAGCTTCAGCTTGTCCGGCGTATTGGTCATGAACGCCGCGGTGACCTCGTCCACTTCGGGCTTCGCGTCCTTGTGGATCGGGGTATACGAGGTGGTTTTTGCAAGCGTCTCCTGCGCGCTCTTGCCGACATAGGCGTTGATCAGCGCATGTGCTGCGTCGGGATCCTTGACGCCCATCGGAATGGTCATCTGGTCCATCACAACCAGCCAGTCCTGCCACGCCGGCGTGTACGCCGCGCCGTTCTTCACCGCGGTCATGGCACGTCCGGTCCACATCGCGATCATGTCGGCTTCACCGGATTCGGCGAGCTGCTGGGAATCGGCGCCGGTCTTCCAGAAGATCGTGTCCGGACCGAGCGACTTCACCTTCTCGATAGCCTTGTCGATGTCGGCCACCGTCATGTTTTCCACCGACCCGCCGGCTGCGAGCAGCGCCTGCTCGATCATGCCGCCGGACAGATCGCCGCTGCCTTCCAGAGCGCGCGAGCCCGGGAACTTCTCGATATCGAAGAAATCCTTCCAGCTCCTAGGCGGATTATCCTTGTACTTTTCGGTGTTGTACATCAGCACCACGCCATAGTTCATGGCCGGCACACTGCAATCACTGATCTGGCCCTGTGGAATGTTGGACGTATCGATCTTCGAGAAGTCCAGCTTCTGGAACAGCTTGCCGCAATAGACGTAGGGCGGGAAATCGCCGGTGTCGACGACGTCCCAGGTCACATTGCCGGACTCGACCTGCGCCTGCAGTTTCGAGATTTCGGTCGGCCCATCGCTGAGCAGCGTCACACCGGACTTGTCGACGAACTCTTTTAGCGCGGCGATCTGGCCATCCTGATAAATGCCTCCATACGAGACGAAGGTAAGCGTCTTGTCCTTCAGCGAGCCCTCGGCCACCTCGCCTGCCACGGGCTTGCTCTGTGCAAGCGCTGCGGTCGCGATCATCAGCAGCCCGAGCGCGGTCACCTGTCCGATCTTGGTCTTCATGTTTTATCTCCCATTTACGTGCACCCGCATTACTTCTGTCCGCCCGGTTGCGAGCCTTGTCCGGGCGTGTATTGATTGAGTTCCGCCGCGCCGCTGGTCGGGGGCGCGATGATCCAGAGCACCTGCGCCGGCGTCTTGCCGATGTTCACCGTGCGATGCGGCGTCGAGGTTGCGTACTCGATGCTGTCGCCCTCGTTCATGGTGAAGCGCTCGTCCGCCAGCGTCAGCTCGACTGTCCCCTTCAGGACGACGAACATCTCGTGCTTGCCGCCATGCGTGTAAGCGTCGTTGCCGGTCGAGCCGCCGACGTCGAAATCCCCCGAGTAAACCTCGAATTCATGGATCGGCCGCCGCGACAGCAACGTCTTTCGACAACCGTGGCTGATCGGCAGCAGGGGGCGGTCGGCTCTGGTGAGCACCTTGTGGAACCCACCGTCGGTCTGCTCGAACAAGTCGTTGATGCCGAGGTCCAAGGCAGCCGCGATCCGCATCAGGGTGCTGGCGCTGGCTCCGCTCAGATTGCGCTCGAGCTGGCTGATGAAGCTCGCCGTCGTGCCGATCATGTCGGCCAGTTGGCGAAGCGAAATGCGTCGGGCCGTGCGAATGGCCTTGATCCGCCCACCGACATGCTTCGTCTTGTCCGCGTCCGCCGCTGGCAGCGCCGCCACGTCCGGGGATGTCGCAGGGTCGATTTTCACCGAGTGCCTCCTTCACTTAACACCCTATTAAGTGAGGTGCCGGAACGCAAGCCATTTGTCGAGATACGATCCTGGGTCCCAGCGGCTGCCGCGTACGCGTGCGCTGCTCATCCCGTTGGCGAGGTAAAAAAACGACTCGCCGCGGTCTCGGCCATCGCATCGGCGAGGCCCATCTCCCATTCCGTGCGGCAATACGCGCGGAAATCGAAGCAGGGCAGGCCGGGGCAGACCTCGAACTCGATGAGATGGACGCTGTCGTCGGCTTCGACCCGGAAATCAATGGAAAATACATCCCGCAACCCAAGCCCGGTCATCAGCCTTTGCGCGATCCGTCGGATCCTTGAATCGGCTCGCGGCTGGCTGGTGGCGACCGGCAGCAGGTCGGGCTCGGCGTATGTCCCCGCCTCCCTGGCAGCCTCGCCGGTGTCGCCGTAGAGCGCCAGGCTGTCTGCCATGGTCTGGAAATCACTACCCGAATCGACAAAGGCGACGCCGAGCGCCTCGACGCCGGTGTTCGGCTTCAAGCCCAGAAAACTAGCGCGCGCGTTGCGCCCGGCGACGTAGGGCTGCACGACGACATCGTCGCGATAGGCGGCGAACACACGCCGGCTAAGCTCCAGCGCGTGGCCGAGATCACTGCTGCGTGAATCCGGCCAGATGCCGATCTTGGCGCCGAGCCGGTTCGGCTTGACGAACCAGCCGGCTGGCGAAGCCGGCGGCTCGACCAGCCAACGGCCGTCGCGGGCCAAGCCGGATCGCGGCACCGGCAGGCCGAGCGCGCCGAGCACGGCGCCGGAGCGGAATTTGTCCTGGCAGAGCGCAAACAGCGCATCATCGGCGCCGAGCACCTTCAGGCCGTTCAGTCTTGCCAGAGCCGGTGCTGCACAGCCACGGAAATAGGCGATGCCATCGGTCAGCGTCCACACCAGCGTCGTGTCCGGGTCCTCACCGGCAAGCCCGTTTGCGGCATCGTCGAGCGCCACCGGCGCGAAGGACAGGCCGCGCGTCAGACAGGCTGCGGCTAGTGCATCGAACTCAGGGGCGATGTCAGTCGACTGCGCCAGATAGGAGGCGATTTCGGCGGCACGCGCCGGCAAATGGCCTTCGACGACCAGCCGGTCGAAGCAGGCCCTTTCCGGCTCGTAGACAAGGATCAGCTTCGGCTTGCGGCTTGACATGGGATGAGCGGGTCCTGGGGATGAACGGGTCCTGGCAGCGCGATTGCCTACCATCGCACGGCGAATGTATCAGGCTTTCGCGGAAACCGACGTCAGTCGGACGCCTGCACGACAGTGCTGGTGCGATCTTCCCGTTTGGTACCATGTTCTTTTCCGAACCGAAGGTTCGGGATCATCGCCTAGGCGATCAGCACGCGCGGCTCGAAGCGGCCGTTGACCGGAACATCGAGCAGAAACGTCATGCCGGCTTGCGGGTCCAGCAGGCGCTGTTTCTCATCCTTCCCCGACCAGGCGGACGTCACCGCCAGCCGGTCGGCATTCCTGCCGACAAAGGCCGGGCAAGACGGCTGCGTCACCGGCATCGCGACCGACCGGATGAGCTTGCCGTCGGGTCCGTAGGCTTCGATGACGCTGCCGCCCCAGCAGGCGTTCCATAGGACACCGTCGCGATCGAGCACCGAACCATCGATATAGCCCTTGGCCTTGCGGTGATCGACGAAGATCTTCGGCTCGCCGGACGGCAGGCCGGTTGCCGGATCGCAGCCGACCCGCATCAGCAGTCCGGTGCTGGTATCGGTGTAGTAGGCGGTCGTTCCGTCTTCGGAAAAACAGATCGAGTTCGACACGGTGATGTCCGAGTAAAGCCGGCGCAACTCCCCCCTAGAGAACCAGTAGATCGAGCCGGCGCCCTTTTCCTCGCCCTTGCCCATGGTGCCGACCCAGAAGGCGCCGCAGGGGTGGACGCGCGAATCGTTCGAGCGCGTCACCGGGTTGTCGGCCTCGATCGTCGTGTGCAGCGTCAGCTTGCCGGTCGCCACGTCGCGGACGTGCAGGCCGGTTTCGGTGGCGATCAACTGCCTGCTGTCGTCGATGATGGCTATCGCGCTGGCCATCTGGCCAAGCTCGTGGATTTTGACCGCGCCGCCGGAAAGGCGTTTTTCCAGAAGCTGGCCGTTGACGATATCGAACCAGTAGAGCGTGTCGGTGGCTGGATCATAGCTCGGGCCTTCGCCGAGCTGGCAGACATGGTCGGAAAAAACCGAAACTTTGGCTTCACTCATCCTGCTGCTCCAAACGCCGCATCCCAGGCTACTGTGGCAGCCCGCGCCCGTGCGGCCACCTCTTCGACGCTCATGCCAGGCTTGAACAGGCTGGAGCCAAGGCCGAAGACGCTGACGCCGGCCGCCTTGTAGCCGGCAAAGTCCTTCTCTGAAACACCGCCGACCGCGCCGACCAGCGTCTCTGCCGGCAAAACCGCGCGCATCGCCGCGATGCCGGCAGCCCCAAGCACGCTGGCCGGGAAGAATTTCAGCGCCGAGGCGCCGAGCCGGATCGCCTGGAAGGCTTCGGTCGGCGTGAACACGCCGGGCATCGTCACCATGCCGTAATCCATCGCGCGAGCCATGACCTCGGCATCGATGTTGGGGCTGACCAGCAGCCGGCCGCCCGCCTTGTGCAATCCGTCAACATCGGCTGATGTCAGTACGGTTCCTGCACCGACCAGCGCCGTCGCCGGCAGCGCCTGCACGATATTCGCGATCGAGGCAAAAGGGTCCGGCGAATTGAGCGGCACTTCGATCGCTTCGATGCCGGCCTCGAAGATCACCCGGCCAATGGCCACCGCCTCGCCTGGCTTGAGGCCGCGCAGGATGGCGACAAGGCCGCGTCTGAGCTTCGGAAACGGTGCGGTCTCGGTCATGCTACAACTCCGCTTCCGGCAATCATGCCATTTTCGCACGCGGCCTCGATCAGGCCGGCACGCACTGCCTCGTCGGCGTCGACAGTCTTGACCGCAAGTCCGGCAAGGCCGAGCGCTTCAGCGTAGAGAGCGCCGAGCGCGCCGGAAGCAATCAGCACGACCGACGCAGCGCCTTTCCCATAGCGGTGGCTGGCAGAGGCGATCTCGCCGCCGATCAGCAGGCCGGACAGGCAAGCAGCGGCATCGTCGGGTTTCAGGTCCTGCAGCAGGCCCGCGGCACGGATCGAGAATAGTCTCGACGTGACATCGCCGCCGTCGGCCAGCGCTTGCTCGCACCAGCGCCGGAAAAACGGATTTCCTGATGCGACCGGCTTGGGCTGCTCGCCCAGCGAATGGCGCAGGATCGAATGCGCCGCCAGCACCGAAAACAGCTCGCCGGTTGGCCAGGTGCCGAAACCTGTAACGGCGCCGTCCTCGACCAGCACCCATTTCGAATGGGTGCCGGGCATGCAGACGAGATGGCGACCCTTTGCCGGCAAACCAGCGCCGGCAAGCTGCGTTTCCTCGCCGCGCATGACGTCGGGCGCGTCGGCCTGGCGCTGGGCAAGGCCCGGCACGATGCGGATGTCGCGGCGCTGGCCCGGAATGCGCGCCGCACCGGCCAAAATGGCGCCGATCGGCGCCGGCACGGTGACATAGGGCGCCTCGAGCCAGCCCTGGCGCGAGCCGGCCATGCCGCAGATGATGACGGGCATCGCTTCCGGCGCGCCCATCGCCGCCAGATGTCCTTCGAGGATGGTCGAAAAGCCGGTGGCTTGCGCAGTGATCAGCCCGTCGTCGCCGCGGCGCTCGGCAAGGATTTTTCCCGCCTCATCGACCAGCCAGACCCTGAGACGGGTGGTGCCCCAATCCACGGCGGCGACAGAGGGTGCTTTGCTCGGGGATCCTGGGCTCACAGGAAGCCCCCGTCGACGATCAGCATCTGGGCGGTCAGCATCCGCGAAGCGTCCGACGCCAGGAACAGCACCGTGCCGACGATGTCATCCGGCTGCATTACCTGCTTGATGCATTGCTTGGCGACATGGGCGGCGAGCGCCTGTTCGGTGACCCAGAGCTCCTTCTGCCGCTCCGTAATCACCCAGCCGGGTGCGATCGCATTGACGCGAATGCCGTCAGCGCCGAGCTTGCCGGCAAGGCCCTTGGTCAGGCCGACGATGCCGGCCTTGGCCGCGGTATAGGCCGGCATGTCGGGGTGGTTGATGAGAAACGACGTCGATGTGAGGTTGATGATCGAGCCGCCGCCGGCCCGCTTCATGCCCGGCGCCACCGCTTGGGCGGAGAAGAAATGCGGACGCAGATTGATCGCCTGATTGTTGTCCCAGAATTCCACCGTGACGTCTTCCACCGCGTGGCGTTCGTCAAGTGCTGCATTGTTGACCAGCACGGTGACGTCGCCATGCGCTTCTGCCGCCTTGGCGGCAGAAGCCCGCAGCGCCTCGATGTCGCGTATGTCTGTGTTGAGATAGAGGGGTCGCCGGCCGAGATCCTTCTCGATGCGGTCGGCCAGCGCCAGGCTCGGGCCGTCAGCGATGTCGATGAAGGCGACCTTCGCCCCCTGGCGTGCAAAACCCTCCGTCAACGCCGCGCCGATGCCGGAGCCGCCGCCGGTGATCAGCACCGAAGCGCCTTCAAGGTCGGCAAAGCGCGCCGATGGCATCATTTTTTTTCTCCACAAAGTCAAAGTGCGGCAGCGTCCTTGGCGCGTCCCAAACGGACGCACGGGGCTGTGGTCTGGCCGGCGCGCATCCTAGCCAGCCCGGTCCAGGGAGCAAGGGCGAAAAACGGATTCTTACGGCTTATGTCCGACAAAAAGAAGGCTGCGCCGCAGTGGCAACGTGGCCGGTCGTCAGATTGCCTTGACGCGCAAGGCGCCGCGGAAGCTATCCCCGAGATAGCCGAGCGTGGCGTCGGCATCGACCGGCCTACCGAACAGAAACCCTTGCCCACCGGCGCAGCCGAACTGGACAAGGCGCTCGGCCTGCGCTTCCTGCTCGATGCCTTCGGCGACCACGTCCATGCCGAGCCCCTCGCACATGGCCAGGATCGCCCGGATGATATGTTCGGACGGGCGGTCGTCGAGAATGGAGGAAACGAAGGCGCGGTCGATCTTGAGCTTGTCGAAATGGAATTCGCGCAGACGGCCGAGCGAGGACTGGCCGGTGCCGAAATCGTCGAGCGACACACGGATGCCGACGCGACGCAGGTTCTCGACGATCTTCTCGGCCGAGGCTGGATCGTTCATCAGGCCGGTTTCGGTGATCTCGATCTCCAGCCGGCGCGGGTCGAAGCCGGTGCGGTCGAGGATCGCCAATATGTGCAGCCCGGTGTTCTGGTCGACGAGCTGCGACGGCGACAAGTTGAAGGACAGGAACAGATCCTTGGGCCAGCTCCTGGCCGCCTCGGCGGCCTTGCGCAGCACAAGCTGCGACAGCGGGCCGATGATGCCCCGCTCCTCGGCGATCGGGATGAAGACCGTCGCCGGGACCGAGCCGAGATCACCATCTGTCCAGCGCGCCAGCGTCTCGAAGCCGATGATGCGACGGGTCCTAAGATCGACGATGGGCTGGAAATGCGGCTCGACCTCGCCGGCCGAGACGGCCCGGCGCAGCGCCTGCTCGATGCGGGTGACGCGCTTGGCCGCTTCTTCCATCTCTCTGCTATAGACGACCACCCGTCCGCGGCCCGAACGCTTGGCATGGTACAGCGCCGTCTCGGCCTTGCTGACCAGAATTTAGGTGGTCTCGTCGCCCGAATAGAACATCGAGCAGCCGACCGAAGCCGAAAGCCTGGCAGTGCGTTCGCCGACATCGTAGGGCGCCGACAGGATCTCGATCAGCGTTCGCGACTTTTCGGCCGCCGCCTCCTCGCTGAACACCATCGGATAGAGGAAGGCATATTCGTATGCGACAGACGGTGGAATGGCTGTCCATCGAAGCGCGCAGCCGCATCGCCACCTGGATCAGGATCTCGTCGCCGGCCTTTTGTCCGAACAAGTCGTTGATCGGCTTGAAGCCATCGAGGTCGAGGATGCCGACGGTGAACGGCGCCGGATCGTCGGCGCGGTCGCTGATCAGGCGGTCGACCTTGTCGAAGAAGCGGCGATGATTGCCAAGCCCGGTCAACGGATCGGTAAAGGCCAGATCCGTGCTTTCCCCGGTTGCTTGCCCGGTGCCAAACGTCGTTTGCATCGGTAACCCTGTTAGGTCGGAATATTTCGAGGCTGGCAGCAAACCCTTTAGGAACCGTATCCCAAACCGATTTTCTTTCACGGGTGAAGAACCGTTTCAGCGGTCGAGCCGAACGCGGTACAGTTCGAGGGAACCTCCGCTGATTGGTGTGACCGGCTCGAGCCATTCCGGCACGCTGCCGCGCATCAGCCCGGCAAGAAAGCCCTGAGGCGCCTTGGCGGTGAGAAGCGCGCTTTCCGCATTGCCACGACAAACCGCGACGAGGCCGACGTGATGCGTTGCCACGACCGCCCTGGCAGCGGTGGATGACCCCAGGAAGGTGTCGAGCGCAAGCAGATCTCCGGCGATGTTGCGGTGATAGGGCCCGGCGAAGACGCGATGATCGGAATAGGCGAGGATCGGCGATCCGAGATTGGAAATCGCCAGCACCGTCGTGTCCGGCACACCGCCAAGCGCGGCAAAGGAGGCCTGGCGCTGGCAGGCCATGTCGGCACCGCTGTCATTGGCCGCCGTCTTATCGGCTTCGAACGCCACCGCGGCCGCTGCCGCGGCGCCCGTCCACACGGCATTCACCGAGACGAGCCAGACCGCGGCCATGCGCAGCGCCACGCTGCTCGAATGACTGGTCTCGGCCCGCTGACGCCAACTGGCGATCCAGGCGGAAAGCGGGATGACCGCCAGCGCGACCGAGAATGTCGAGCCGCGCACCTGCCAGGCACTGACGACGAACGCCACGGCAAGCAGCGCGCCGACAAGACTGTCCTGCCGCCGCCAACCGCCACGGCCAAGGCGAAGCGCCATCAGGACGAGCGCGACGGCCGGCGTGACATAGCGCGCCGCCACTCTGGCCGGGTCCTGGGCGACAAGGCTGAACAGCGACTGGGCTTCGTCGACGTGATCGAGCCACAGCTCCTTGAGGCGCGGATTGAGGTTCGCGTAGGGAGCCGCCAGGCATTGCGGGAACAGCACCATGACGACCGTGCCCAGCGCGAGCGCAAGGATGCCAAGCGACACCAGCCGGCGCGTGCGGCCGACGGCCTCGATCGAGGCTATCGCAGCAAGGCCGGTTCCGGCCAACACGGCGACGACGAACTGCACGGTCGAGAAGGCGTCGCATTGCGCCTGGCTCCAGGCGGAGACGGGAACAGTGGTGACAAAGACGAGAGCGGAAGCGCCGGCAAAACCGACGCCGAAGTCCCTGGCGATCCGTCTTTCGCCATCTGCGTCAAAAGCGAACAGGAGCGCGACGCAGGCGCCGATGGTGGCGACATAGGGGGCAGTTTCCATGCCGACAGCCAGCATCAGCGCGGCGCACACGCCGGAGAACAGCGCTGCCGGCCCGCGCATGGTGGCTTCAAGCAGCAGGCTGAGGCTGGCTATGGTCAGCGTGAGCTGAACATTGTGATGATCGAGCGCGCCCGGCGAGAAGATGCCTATGAAGTGCAACGCCGCCGCGCCGACGACGACAGCGGGCAGCACGGCGGCCTCACCGGCGAAGTTGCGCGCCGCGCGGGTGATGAAAAACACCGCGAGGCAGAAGAGCAGCGCCGGCCACAGCACTTGCGCGACGTTCTCGGCCAGAGCCATGCTGCCGGTCAGGGCCGTCGCTGCAAGAATGATGGCGGCGATCGGCGCATCGACCAGCCGCGACCAGTGCATGACGAAGCCGCCTTCGAGCCCCATCCTGTACTGGTGCAGATCGAACCAGCCCTGGCCGGCCAGAAAGTCGCGAACCTCGACCAAACGCAGCAAATTGTCGTTGTCGCCGTGGGCGTTGGTCAATTGGGGGAATCCGGCCCAGGCATTGACGGCGAACGCCACCAGCGTGGCAAGCAGCGCCAGCACGATTTCGGACCTCCAAATGGAGGCGCCATGCTTGGCTATGCTCATTCTATGACCTTTGGAAGGAATATGGGGCAACTTAAACCTAGCCTTAACGGCTTCAATAAATAGTAAAGGCGCCCGAGCAGGCCGGCATTCAGCACGGCCAAGGACCCGGGCCAAGGCATCCGGAGACGAAAATGCCGCAAGAAGTTCGCTACGAACCCGCCATCGCCGTGCTTCTGCCTTGCTACAACGAGGAGCTGACGATCGCGGACGTGGTGCGGCGTTTTCGCGAAACCCTGCCTACGGCCGCGATCTATGTCTATGACAACAATTCGCGCGATCTGACGGCGCTCCGAGCCCGCGCGGCCGGCGCTACCGTCATCCGCGAGCCGCGCCAGGGCAAGGGCAATGTGGTGCGCCGCATGTTCGCCGACATCGAAGCCGACATCTATCTGATGGCCGACGGCGACGGCACCTATGCGCCGGAGGACGCACCGCAACTGATCAACACGCTGCTCACCGAGCGCTCCGACATGGTGGTCGGGACAAGGCGAGGCGTCACCGACGATGCCGGCAGGACTGGCCATGCCTTCGGCAACAGCGTCTTCAATCGCCTCTACAAATGGCTGTTCGGCAGCGAGTTCACCGACATCTTCTCCGGCTACCGCGCCTTCACCAGGCGCTTCGTCAAGAGCTTTCCCGCCGTCTCCGGTGGCTTCGAGATCGAGACCGAAATGTCGGTCCACGCCTCGCAGCTCAAATTGCCGGTCAGCGAGATCGGGCTCGACTATGGCCGCCGGCCGGAGGGCTCCTCGTCGAAACTGTCGACCTATCGCGACGGCGCGAAGATCCTGTGGATGTTCGCCATGCTGATGAAGGAGACGCAGCCGCTGCGCTTTTTCGGCGCCTTCGCGGTGCTCTTCCTGGCATCGAGCCTGTTCCTGATGACACCGGTGCTGATCGAGTTCGTCGAAACCGGCCTTGTCCCACGCATGCCGACCTGGGTGCTGTCGGTCGGCCTTGTGCTTCTGTCGATGCTGGCGGCGGTGACCGGCCTGATCCTCGATTCGGTATCGCGCGGCCGGGCCGAGCAGAAGCGCATCTTCTATCTGTCGATGCCCTCCGGACGGGTCGAACGCGAACGCACAGGCGCGCCCTCGACCTTAAAGACCGGACCGGGCAAGACCCCACGGGCGGCCTAGACCATGATCCCGAAAAGTGGGAACCGGTTTTCGGATAAGATCATAGTCAAACAAGAAAGAGCCCCATCCCCACCCCATCGGGATGGAACAGGCTCTAAGCCGAGATGAAACGTGTCCTGCGTTTCGTTTTCGCCGGCGGCGTCGGTTTCGTCGTCGACGCGGCGGCGCTGTGGCTTCTGCTGGCCTTCACGCAGCTTGGACCCTTCGTCGCACGTGTCGTCTCGATCGGCTTTGCGCTGTCCGTCACCTGGGCCATCAACCGCCACCTGACCTTCTCGCCGTCGAGCCGCGGCATCGCGCAAGAGGGCGCACGCTATGGCGGCGTCGGCATCGCCACCAGCATCTTCAATTACCTCGCCTATTGCGCCATCCTGATGGCGCTGCCGGCAATGCCGCCGCTGACGGCACTTGCCATCGCCTCGCTGGTCGCGATGGCGCTCTCCTTCCTCGGTTATTCCAGGCTGGTCTTCGATCGGTGAAGGGCTGCGCCAAGCGAAGCGCGGCCCCATATAGGTCTTAGCCGATATAGGTCTTGGGCCGATTGGCAGAAGGCGCCGAGTTCCGTATATCGCTGTCGTCGATGCATCGGCCCGAAAAGCGGAATCGATTTTCGGAAAGCACGATGGATAGATTCAAAGTGTTGGAGCGTACTTTGTGCGTCCAAATGGACGCACGTCGCTCCAAGTGCGCCGGAGAGCCGCCATGAAATTGAAAATCGCCGTCCAGATGGACCACATCTCCACCGTCTCGATTGCCGGCGACACTTCGTTTGCGCTGTCGCTGGAAGCGCAGCGCCGCGGTCACCAGCTGTTCCACTATACGCCCGACCGGCTGTCGCTGCGCGGCGGCAAGGTGTTTGCCCGCATCGAGGCAATGCAGGTCCGCGATGAGAAGGGCGATCACTATTCGCTCGGCGAAGAAGTGCGCACCGACCTGTCGGAGATGGACGTCGTCCTGCTCAGGCAGGATCCGCCCTTCGACATGAACTACATCACCTCGACGCACATACTCGAGCGTATCCATCCCAAGACGCTGGTGGTCAACGACCCGGCCTGGGTGCGCAACAGCCCGGAAAAGATCTTCGTCACCGAGTTTCCCGACCTGATGCCGGAAACGCTGATCACCAAGGATCCGCTGGAGGTCGCCGCCTTCCGCAAGGAGTTCGGCGACATCATCGTCAAGCCGCTCTACGGCAATGGCGGCGCGGGCATCTTCCATCTGCACGAGGCCGACCGCAATCTCGCCTCGCTGCTCGAGATGTTCGGCCAGATGTTCCGCGAGCCCTACATCGTGCAGCGTTATCTGAAGGACGTGCGCAAGGGCGACAAGCGTATCATCCTGATCGACGGCGAGCCGGTCGGCGCCATCAACCGGGTGCCGGCCGAGCATGATTCACGCTCCAACATGCATGTCGGCGGCCGCGCCGAAAAAACCGAACTGACGGCGCGCGAGCGCGAGATCTGCGCCCGCATCGGCCCGTCGCTGAAGGAGCGCGGTTTTATCCTCGTCGGCATCGACGTGATCGGCGACTACATGACCGAGATCAACGTGACGTCGCCGACCGGCGTGCGCGAGGTAAAACGCTTCGGCGGCGCCGATATTGCGAGCCTCTTCTGGGATGCGGTCGAGGGCAAGCGCAAGTAGCCTTCCCAGGCGCATTTCGAGCCCGCAACTCTGACGCAACTTCCTGGCAGCAATGGTATTTGTCTGTTCCCCTAATGTTCTTGCCTTGGCCGTAAATCTGTGGTTGTCTCTGGTGAAGCCGTTCGCGGCATGATCGCAGAGGCTTGGGCAAGCCTGCATCCGGGGTGAAAAAATGGTTGCGCGGGTCCGCACGGTCGCTTTCCAGGGCATCGAGGCCGTGCCGGTCGACGTGCAGGTGATGATCGCGCCGGGCAAGGTCAACATGCACATCGTCGGCCTCGCCGACAAGGCGGTGGCCGAAAGCCGCGAGCGGGTGCAGGCGGCATTGCACGCATCGGGCCTGTCGATGCCGTCGAAGAAGGTTACCGTCAATCTGGCGCCGGCGGATCTGCCGAAGGAAGGCAGCCATTACGACCTGCCGATCGCGCTCGGCCTGATGGCGGCGCTTGGCGCCATTCCGGGCGACATGCTGGCCGGCTATGTCGTGCTTGGCGAGCTGTCGCTCGACGGCACTATCGCCGCGGTGGCCGGCGCGCTGCCGGCGGCGATCGGCGCCAATGCCGAGGGCAAAGGCCTGATCTGCCCTTTCGCCTGCGGACCGGAAGCGGCCTGGGCCGGCAAGGATTTCGACATTCTGGCGCCGCGCAGCCTGATCGCCATCGCCAATCATTTTCGCGGCACCCAGGTTCTCTCGCGGCCGGAAGCCGGCATCCATGCCTCGGCGCGCGACCTGCCTGATCTCGCCGACATCAAGGGCCAGGAAACCGCCAAGCGGGCGCTCGAAGTGGCGGCCGCCGGCGGCCATAATCTGCTGATGATCGGACCGCCGGGGTCGGGAAAATCGATGCTGGCGCAGCGGTTGCCGTCGATCCTGCCACCGCTGGCGCCGAGGGAATTGCTCGAAGTCTCGATGATCGCGTCGGTGGCCGGCGAACTCGGTGAGGGAAAACTGACCGACCGGCGGCCATTCCGCGCGCCGCACCATTCGGCTTCGATGGCGGCGATGGTCGGCGGTGGCCTGCGCGTGCGGCCGGGCGAGGCGTCGCTTGCCCATCACGGCGTGCTGTTCCTCGACGAGTTTCCCGAATTCTCGCCGCAGGCGCTCGATGCGCTGCGCCAGCCGCTGGAGACCGGCGACTGCATGATCGCCCGCGCCAATCATCGCGTCACCTATCCGGCCCGCATCCAGCTGGTCGCGGCGATGAACCCGTGCCGCTGCGGCATGGCCGGCGAGCCGGGCTATCGCTGCCTGCGCGGCGACCGTTGCCGCACCGATTATCAGGCGCGCATTTCCGGCCCGCTGCTCGATCGCATCGATCTCCGGATCGAAGTGCCGGCGGTCTCGGCCAGCGATCTCATCCGGCCGGACCGGGCGGAGAAAAGTGCCGCGGTGGCGCTGCGCGTGGCGCGCGCCCGCACCATCCAGCGAGAGCGTTTCGAGCGGCTCGGCGCGACCTCCGCCACCACCAACGCGCATTGCTCGCCCTCGGTCATCGAGGAGATCGCCATGCCGGATGCATCGGGCCTGTCGCTGCTGAAAGACGCCAGCGAAAAGCTCGGCTTTTCGGCCCGCGCCTATCACCGCGTGCTGAAAGTGGCGCGCACGCTGGCCGATCTCGACGCCAGCGAGGCGGTCGGCCGTATTCATCTGGCCGAGGCGATTTCCTATCGCATGAGTTCGGAGCGGATGGCGCAGGCGGCTTAGACGGTCGCCTCTTCAGGCTGGAATGAAATGCTTCTGGCATTCCGGGCGCGTGTCTCTGGGAAGACATGGCCGCGGGCGAGGCGGAGGGGGCTGCCTGAAATCATGCGGCTCGAACTTCACCGTGATCGTGTTGCCGGTAGTGCCCTTGAACTCACCGCCCCCGGTGAGTGTAACGGGAGCAAGACCCACACTCACCTTGCCATTTATACCTTTCACAACATTGATGGACATTTTAAACGTATTCGCATCGGTCGATCCCTGCTTCAACTTCAAGCATATGTCACTAGCATCGCCACCGCTCTGCAATGCAGCGCTCCACAGATTGACCATTGCTTTGGCTATCGGGGCATTTTCGAGCGCACCTGGCTGATAGTCGAGCGCCTTGCTGCTCAGCGAGACCTCCTCCTGAATGAGGAGGACCTGGCTATCGGTTGTCACTTGGCTCGCCCCAACGCTGCCTCCAACGGCCCCTCCGCCCACAGGTACGGGGCTGACAGCCACGCCAGCACTTACGGTGCCTTCCGATGTCGAAAGCAGTTCCATCTTGACAGAAACTATATCAAATCCGAGTAAACCATTGCCGCAAACCTTGGTCCGTGAGTTAGCAATCACAGACGGGTAGCCTAAGGGCGATCGCTGATAAGCTGTATAGACGCCAAGTTGCCGTTTTACCTCCGCGATAACCTTATATATGTCGGTCTGGCTGATTGGCTTCAGATCTTTAAAAGATGTTGACGCACAACCTTGCACTACAAAGACGATCATTGCTGCAATGGCAAAGAGCTTTCGCATCCCCGACCCCGCCTAGCATTCCCCTACCAGTATTGTTGCTCCATTTTTATTTTAGAAGCAACTAAAATCTAAAATCCAGAAGGATGTGAGGGCAACGACACAGTTCCGGCCAACGTCACGCCATGGACGAGTTGCCCTCCGCTTCTCACGGAGGAGGCCGCAACCACTGCGGTGCCGAAGCGGCGCAAAGCGGCCGTCTATCCCGCCCGTTCCCGCGCCTTCAGCTCCAGCCGCTTCGCGTGCAGCACCGGCTCGGTGTAGCCGTTGGGCTGGGTGCGGCCTTTGAAAACCAAGTCGCAGGCAGCGAGGAAGGCGATCGACTTGTCGAAGTCGGGCGCCATCGGGTGGTAGAGCGGATCGCCTGCGTTCTGGCGGTCGACGACGCCGGCCATGCGCTTCATCGTCTCCATCACCTGGTCTGAGGTGCAGACGCCATGGTGCAGCCAGTTGGCGATGTGCTGCGAGGAAATGCGCAGCGTGGCGCGGTCCTCCATCAGGCCGACATCGTTGATGTCAGGCACTTTCGAGCAGCCGACGCCCTGGTCGATCCAGCGCACGACATAACCCAGAATGCCTTGCGCGTTGTTGTCGAGCTCCTTCTGGATCTCTTCCGGAGACCAGTTCGGCCGCACCGCGACCGGCACCGACAGGATGTCGTCGAGCTTGGCCTTCGGCCGGCTCTTCAGCGCCACTTGGACGGCATGCACATCGACCTTGTGATAGTGGGTGGCGTGCAGCGTCGCCGCCGTCGGCGACGGCACCCAGGCGGTGTTGGCGCCGGCCTTGGGGTGGGCGATCTTCTCCGCCAGCATCGCCGCCATCAGGTCGGGCATCGCCCACATGCCCTTGCCGATCTGGGCATGGCCGGCCAGCCCGCATTCCAGCCCGGTGTCGACGTTCCAGGCCTCGTAGGCGGCAATCCAGGCGGCCTGCTTCATATCGCCCTTGCGGATCATCGGGCCGGCTTCCATCGAGGTGTGGATCTCGTCGCCGGTGCGGTCGAGGAAGCCGGTGTTGATGAAGACGACGCGGTCCTTCGCGGCGCGGATCGCCTCCTTGAGGTTGACGGTGGTGCGCCGCTCCTCGTCCATGATGCCCATCTTGATGGTATTCGCTGGCATCCCCAGCAGCGCCTCGACGCGGTCGAATATCTCGACGGCGAAGGCGACTTCCTCCGGTCCGTGCATCTTGGGTTTCACGACGTACATCGAGCCGGCGCGGGAGTTTTGCCGGCGTCCGTTCGGCCCGACATCGTGCAGCGCGATCAGCGCCGTCATCGCCGCATCCAGAATGCCTTCCGGCACCTCGTTGCCGTCGCTGTCCGATATCGCCGGATTGGTCATGAGGTGACCGACGTTGCGGATCAGCATCAGCGAGCGGCCGGGCAGCGTCAGCGCGCTGCCATCGGGCGTGGTGTACGACCGGTCGGGATTGAGCTTTCGCGTAAACGTCTTGCCGCCCTTGGTGATCTCCTCGGCAAGGTCGCCCTTCATCAGGCCGAGCCAGTTGCGGTAGACCACGACCTTGTCCTGCGCATCGACCGCCGCGACCGAATCCTCGCAATCCTGGATGGTGGTCAGCGCCGATTCCAGCACAACGTCGGCAATGCCGGCCGGATCGGTCTTGCCGATCTGGTTGCTGCGGTCGATTGATATTTCGATATGCAGGCCATTCCTGGTGAGCAGGACGGCCTCGGGATTGTCGGCATCGCCACGATAGCCGGCAAACTGTTTTGGGTCGGCAAGCGTGGTAGCGCCGGCGCCCTCGCCCAGCCGCAACATGCCGTTGGCAACCGAAAGCCCGTTCACCCCTGCCCATTTTCCCGAGGTAACCGGCACCGACTCGTCGAGAAAAACCTTCGCCCAGGCTATCACCTTGGCACCGCGCACGGGATTGAACCTCCCGCCCTTCTCGGCGCCGTCGGTCTCGGGAATGGCGTCGGTGCCGTAGAGCGCGTCATAGAGCGAGCCCCAGCGCGCATTGGCGGCGTTCAGCGCATAGCGCGCGTTCATCACCGGCACTACCAATTGCGGCCCGGCAATCACCGAGATCTCCGGGTCGACATTTTCCGTCGCGACCGAGAAGGCCGGCCCTTCCGGCACGAGATAGCCGATCTCCTTGAGGAACGCCTTGTAGGCTTCCATGTCGCTGGGCGCGCTATTGTCGCGATACCAGCGGTCGATCTGGTCCTGCAGGGCGTCGCGCTTTTCCAGCAGCGCCCGGTTCTTCGGCGAAAGGTCGTGCACGATGGCCGAGAAGCCGGTCCAAAAGGCGTTGGCGGCAATGCCGGTGCCCCGCAGCGCCTCGTTCACGACGAAATCATAAAGCTCGCGGGCAATCCGCAATCCGGCGATTTCGACGCGATCGGTCATCAGGGCTTCTCCAAGATGAAAGGCTTTGGCCGGGCCTTTGGCATGTCAGGGTAGCACGGTCAATTCAGCTTAGGGTGAAGGGGAAGATTTTCGAAGTCGGCGAAGCTGCCAATCTCCCCCCTTGAGGGGGAGATGGCCGGCAGGCCAGAGGGGGTCGGTCCGACCGGGCTCGGCCTCCTGCGACAGAAGGAAGTAGCGCTGCACGCGCGGCGACCCCCTCTGTCGCCTTCGGCGACATCTCCCCCTCGAGGGGGGAGATTACGCGCTCACACCGCAATCCTCGGCCTTCCCGACGCCACCGCCACGACATGCGCCTCGATGAACATGCGCTGGCCCTCGACGGTGGAGACGCGGAACTCGCTGGCGACCTCGATCTCGGCGCTGTCGGTGCCGGCTTCCCTGGCCCGTCCGGCGGCAATGGCGCGCACGTCGGTTTCCGCCGCGGCGATCGCCGCCGCCTCGTCGATAAAATCGCGCACGGTTTCGCCCGAAGCAACGCGAAACAGCCCTTCCTTGGGCTGGCTGACGCGCGCTTCCGCCGAGACGCGGACCTGGCCGACGACGGCGCCGAGCGCGTTGGCGACATCGGTATCCTCCGGCACAACGCAGTCATTGCCGACCAGCGGTGGCAGCCCGACATAATGCAGCGGCGCCGAGGCGCCGAGGCCGATGACCGGACGGTCTAGCGTGACGCTGAGACGGGCGATGCCGGGATGGGAATCGACGGCGCGCTGGACCAGCGCATGGGCGACGGTCGCCGCGCCATCCAACCCGTCCTCGGCAAAGGCGGTTTCGAGAATGACTTCCGCCGACAGGCGGGTCAGCGTGGTCAGCACCCGTTCCGATATCGCCTCCGGCGAGGCGGCTATTGATTGCCCGCGGCCGTCGCGCTTGCGGGCGAACAGCTCCGCACCCAGGCGGGCCGGGGCGGCATCCCAATTGGCCTGCTTGCCCAGCACATGGGCGGCGTCCGACGGCGTGAAGCCGGCGATATGCACCAGCCCGCGCGACACCAGCCGGTTCAAGGTGGCGTTCTGGGCGTTAGAGGTCAAAAGCCTGTCGAGGGCGAGCGGCACAGCACCGATCAGCTCGTAAAGCTTGGCTTCGGCGCCGGTCAGGCCCGCGGCCAGCCGCTCCGGCACGCCGGTGCGGACGGCGAAGCGGCCATCCATGCGGCCGGGGTTCGGCGCCCGCAGCTGGCGCTCCAGTTCTGATGTGACGGCTTCGCCATGCACCATGCCGGCCAGCGCCAGCGGCACCAGGCGGCGCGGCCCGAGCAGGATTCTTGGGTTGAGCGCGCCATCCTCCAGCGCCACTTCGGAATCGCCGCCGAGCCCAAAAGTGCGCATGGCGACAGCCTCGACCATGGTGCGGAAACCGCCGACGGTAGCGCCTTCCGGGTCGAGCCTGGGACGGCCCCCGTCGAGCACGGCGACGTCCGTGGTGGTGCCGCCGATGTCGGAGACGACAGCATTGTCGAGCCCGGTCATGTGGCGGGCGCCGACAAGGCTGGCGGCCGGGCCTGAAAGAATCGTCTCGATCGGCCGCTGGCGGGCAAAGGCGGCCGAGACCAGCGCGCCGTCGCCGCGCACCACCATCAGCGGTGCGGCGATGCCACGCTGGCCAAGAAAACCTTCGGTCGCCGCGACCAGCCGGTCGATCATCGAGATCAGCCGGGCGTTGAGCAGCGTCGTCAGCGCCCGGCGCGGGCCGCCGAGCTTGGCCGAAAGCTCGTGGCTGGCGGTGACCGGCAGGCCGGTCTTTTCGCGGATGAGGTCGCGAGCGGCAAGCTCATGCGCGGGATTGCGGGTGGCGAAATAGGCGCAGACGGCAAAGCCGGACACCGAGGCGCCGAGTTCCGGCAGCGCTGCCTCCAACCCGGACAGGTCGAGCTTGGCGGCATTGCCATGGACATCATGGCCGCCGGGGCAGAACACCACGGGGTCGGTGCCGAGGGCGGCCTTCAGCCCGTCGCGGGCGAGGTCGCCTTCGGAAAAACCGATCATCACCAGCGCCACGCGCCCGCCCTGCCCCTCGACCAGCGCGTTGGTGGCAAGCGTCGTCGACATCGACACCAGTTTTATGGCAGCAGGATCGGTGCCGGACTTTTGCAGCACCGCGTCGACCGCGCCCGAAATGCCGACCGCGAGGTCGTGGCGGGTGGTCAGCGCCTTGGCCTTGGCCAGCACTTTGCCGTTAGGCCCGCCGGCTTCCGACCACAGCACGGCGTCGGTATAGGTGCCGCCGGTGTCTATGCCGAGGAACAGGGGGGAGGATTTGGTCTTGGCGGTCATATTCTGTCAGCGGTCCGGCGAATTTCGTCCCCGCCCCTTAGCCGATACGGAACCGCGGATAAAGCCGCGAGCGCTGGGCCACGATGGAGAGTTCAGGAGGCTAGCCCAACGCTGGAGGGACAGCACCCCCCTCTGTCCTGCCGGACATCTCCCCCGCAAGGGGGGAGATCGGATGTCACCGACGCCTTCGCGAATTTTCAACGCTGTAAACAGGGTGCCGCCGGCGAAGCTGCCAATCTCCCCCCTTGCGGGGGAGATGTCCGGCAGGACAGAGGGGGGTGGGCAGGATCGCCGCCCTAACAGGTGCGAGCCGTCTAACGACCGCCTACCCCACAAACCCCACGCGCTTGTGGCTGCCATCGCAAAACGGCTTGTTGGCGGAGTGGCCGCAGCGGCAGAGGAAGGTGCGTTGCGTGCGCTCGACCGTGTGGCCGTTGCCGGTGACGATTTCGACATTGCCCTCGAGCTTGAGCGGGCCGTTGGTGGTCGGCGTCACCGTCAGCGGGCCGTTCCTCGCGTCCAGCGTCGGCGTGTCCTTCAGCGCCGGCTCGCCGGTGGCGGCAAAACCTGATTTGTTGTGGCTGCCGTCGCAGAACGGCTTGTTTTCCGAAGCGCCGCAGCGGCAGAGCGTGGCGCGATAAAAATTCTCGTCGCCCAGCACGATCTCGGCATGCAGCGCCAGCGGGCCGTTTTCCCGGATGCGCACGGTGTTGACCACCGGTGGCCTCTCCTGCGGGCCGCCATCCTTCCTGACATAGGTAATGGCGCCCGACGGACAGCTTTCGGCGATCGCCACGATCTTCTCGACACTGGCCGCCTCGGGATGGATCCACTGGCCGGGCGCGTTGGGCACGAAGACATGCGGATCGCCCAGCACGCAATTGCGCGAATGGATGCAGCGCCGGCCGGAAAAGCCGACATCGATTTTTTCGCCTTCGACCATGCCTGCCATGGGTGGGGTCTCCTGGGTTGCGGACAGGCTAGGGCTGCTGCGCGAAGGGCGTCAAGTGGCGATCTCCCCCCTCGTGGGGGAGATGTCCGGCAGGACAGAGGGGGGCGTGAAGGATCGCCTACTTTGTGCGACCTGAGACGCATCGGCGAGCCCGGCGCATTCACAACATGCTTCCCCGTTGCCTCATCGACCGGGCTTCAGCAAGGTCCAGATCCAGCCGATGAAGGTCAGCACCAGGAACGGATAGCCGGCGGCGGGCAGCGGCGCCGAGGTCGGCAGCAAGGGCGCACCCCACAGCACCATGCCCACTGTTGCGACAAACAGGATGGCGGCAATCAGGCCGGTGAGCCGCATCCACAGGGCGAATGTGTTCGCGGCGCCGATCAGGGCAAGCCCTGCCGCCCACAGCGAAATGCCGCCGACATAGGAGGGCACGCTGGCCTCCAGCCCCGCCGCATTGCCGGCCATGATCAAGGTCTCGCCGGCGAGGAAGGTGAGGAACCCGGCCGCGACACAGTCATTGCCCAGCCGCTGGTATTTCATGGTGAGCAACGCGGTCGCCACCGCAAGTGCTACGCCGTCGATCGTCCAGAGCGTTTCGCGCAGCGGAGCGCTGGCAACAAAGGTTCCGGCCAGGCCGAAGGCGCCGCCGATGGCTAGGCCAATTGCGGCGGTGGTGTCTAGAGTGGTGCGCATTTCATGTTCCTCGAAGCTAGGGAGGATACGTCAAGGAGAGGGCGACCTGTGGGCCGCCCCCTCTTTTCGTTTAAGCCGCCGCCGTCATCGGGAAGTCAGCGGGGAGTTCGATCGCAGGCGAAATATCTGGGAACAAGCGCCCCTTCATGACGTCCGCGATCCGGCCCTGATTAATCTGGTAGTACGACGCGATGAGCGCGTAGTTGATGCCCAGATCGCGGGCCAGCTTGATAACCGGAACCATGTCCGGGGTGACCTTCCGGTCGTGCATTGCCTTTTCCTTTCGAAAAGGATGCGACCGAATAAACAGTTGACGCTGAATCACGGATGAATCATTGTCGCTGCGTTGCTGTGCGCCGTTTATTCGGTAGCATGTTCTGATCCGGAACGATTTCCGGACCAGTGTGGAACCGGAGCATTTCTGCCCCGGCTCCTACCGCCCAGCGGCGGCTGCTGAAACTGACCAGGTCGGCAAACCTCGTCAGATCAGGAAGCGGGCGTCATATGGGTTCCATCGCATCTCCTTCGTGTGAGCTTCCAGTCCCAAGATCGGGGCTGGAAGCTCTTACTTTTTTCCGCTTGCTAACCCGCCCTCATCGAATCGAGATGATCGCAAGCCAGCACCGGGAATAGATGCTGCTGCCGTTTCTGTGTCAAGGGTCATGGAGAACTGAAAAAGAAATATGTTGTATTCAGAAACGGGCGGGCCTATCTCTGTTGCCACTCAAGATGGAGATGCCCACGATGGCCGCCGATACGACAGTGCGCTTCCCGTTCATCAGCCTAGAGAAAGCGCTAGGTCGAGCGGGGCAAATCTATGAGGGCGACCGCAGCGGCAAGCAAATGGCTGTATCCACTGCGTTCGAATTGTGGGGCTACAGCCCTAAGAGCAGTGGCGGCTTTCAGACGATCAGCGCCCTTAAGGCGTATGGCTTGCTTGATGATGACGGCGCAAACGATGACCGCAAGGTCAGACTGACAAACGAGGCGCGCAAATATTTTCTCGATGAGCGCGACGAGGTGCGCCAAGGGATGTTGGCGACATTCGCGTTGTCGCCCACTTTGTTCAAAATCCTATGGGAAAAGGATGGATGGTCAGAGGGTCTTCCGGCTGATCCTGTTGCGAGAAGCCATCTCAAAATTGAACGTCATCTTAACGACCAGTCCGCACGGGCGCTCTTGAGTATTCTGAAAGATAACATCCAGTTTGCAGGGTTGAGGGGTGGCGCTGCCACAAAATCGCCTTTAGAATCCGGCCCTCCAGAGGGTCAGACCAAGCCTGACCAGGAACCGACCAAGGGTGGATCTATGGAAAAGACACAGTCGCCGGTTTGGGACCCATTTGCGAGGCCGCAGCCAGTTGCCGCCCCTTCGAAGCCGATCATGTTCGACATGGAAACAGTGTCGGGGCAATATCAGTTCGACAACGCCGACGATCTCGGCGAGTTCATCGCCAAGTTGGAAAAGATCAAGGCCCTTATGCCGTCTAAGCACTAGAGCCTTAGGTCCGGCGCTGCCAGTAGCCGCACCACCGGACCGACTTCGGCGCGACACTTACTGCGCTGACAACCATTGCGCACCGAGTGCCGTTCGTCTTGCGGCGGTTATCTTCCTGCCATGCCATCTCGGCGGCATAGGAGCCGAGATGGTCGCCAGCGATGCGATGATGAATGCCGATTTCAGCACAGCGCAGACGCGAGAAAAACGATTCTGACTGATTGGTGCGAGCGCCGTCCTTCGAGTACTCGTCCTGATGGTTGATACACTTTATCGGGAAATAAGCCGCCAGCGTGTCCCAATGCGAAGCGTCGTCAGTGTAGTGGATCCTCTACGTTGGCGGCGATGAAGGCATCACCATCGGCCTCGAAGCCTGGCATCGATTCGCCGGATCGATAAGTTGGCGCGCTCAGCACGTCAATTGAGTCACCGCGCTGCCGCAACCCCCGGGGTGGGACCCGCTGCCTGCGGCAGCTCCCACCCGGACTTGCGCTCGCATCGACCCACCCGGTCGATGCGTCCGGCCGAAAGGCCGGCCCGCTCAATCCCCCATCTTCAGCGCCTGGATAAATGCCTCCTGCGGAATATCCACTTTGCCGAACTGGCGCATCCGCTTCTTGCCCTCTTTCTGCTTGTCGAGCAGCTTGCGCTTGCGCGAGACGTCGCCGCCGTAGCACTTGGCCGTGACGTCCTTGCGCAGCGCCGAGATCGTTTCGCGGGCAATGACCTTGCCGCCGATTGCGGCCTGGATCGGGATCTTGAACAGATGGTTCGGGATCAGCTCCTTGAGCTTCTCGCACATCAGCCGGCCGCGCTTTTCCGCCGCCGTGCGGTGGACCAGCATCGACAGCGCGTCGACCGGCTCCTCATTGACCAGGATCGACATCTTCACCAGATCGCCTTCCTTGTAGTCGGTCAAATGATAGTCGAAGGAGGCGTAGCCCTTGGAGATCGACTTCAGCCGGTCATAGAAGTCGAAGACGACCTCGTTGAGCGGCAGGTCGTAGGTGAGCATGGCACGCTTGCCGACATACGACAGGTCGGCCTGGATGCCGCGCCGGTCCTGGCAGAGCTTTAGAATGCCGCCGAGATACTCGTCCGGCGTCAGGATGGTGGCGCGGATCCATGGCTCCTCGATGGCCTGGATTTTGACCACGTCGGGCATGTCGGCCGGGTTGTGCAATTCCTTGGTCGTGCCGTCGTTCAACAGCAGCCGGTAGACGACCGAGGGCGCGGTGGCGATGAGGTCGAGGTTGAACTCGCGCTCCAGCCGCTCCTGGATGATTTCGAGATGCAGCAGGCCGAGGAAGCCACAGCGATAGCCGAAGCCGAGCGCGGCACTGGTTTCCATCTCATAAGAGAAAGAAGCGTCGTTGAGGCGCAGCTTGCCGACCGCGGCGCGCAGATCCTCGAAATCGGCGGCGTCGACCGGGAACAGGCCGCAGAACACCACCGGCTGCGCCGGCTTGAAGCCGGGCAGGGCCTGCGCCGTCTGGCGCTTGTCCTCGGTGATGGTGTCGCCGACGCGGGTGTCGGCGACTTCCTTGATCGAGCCGGTGAAGAAGCCGAACTCGCCGGGGCCGAGCTCGTCGACATTGATGCGGGCAGGCGTGAAGACGCCGGTGCGCTCGACCAGGTACTTGGCGCCGGTGCCCATCATACGGATGGTCTGGCCCTTCTTCAGCACGCCGTCGATGATGCGGACCAGCACGATGACGCCGAGATAGGCGTCGTACCAGCTGTCGACCAGCATCGCCTTCAGCGGGGCTGCGATGTCGCCTTCGCGCGGCGGCGGCAAATCGTTGACGATCGCCTCCAGCACGTCGGGAATGCCCAGCCCGGTCTTGGCCGAGATCAGCACGGCGTTGGAGGCGTCGATGCCGATCACCTCCTCGACCTGCTCGCGGATGCGCTCGGGTTCGGCGGCCGGCAGGTCGACCTTGTTCAGCACCACGACGATCTCGTGGTTGTTGTCGATGGCCTGGTAGACATTGGCCAGCGTCTGCGCCTCGACGCCCTGAGATGCGTCGACGACCAGCAGCGAGCCCTCGCAGGCGGCCAGCGACCGCGACACTTCGTAGGCGAAGTCGACATGGCCGGGCGTGTCGATCAGGTTGAGGATATAATCCTCGCCATTGCTGGCGTGGTATTTCAACCGCACCGTCTGCGCCTTGATGGTGATGCCGCGCTCGCGCTCGATGTCCATCGAGTCCAGCACCTGCTCCTTCATGTCGCGCAGCTCCAGCCCGCCGGTGGACTGGATCAGCCGGTCGGCAAGCGTGGATTTGCCATGGTCGATATGGGCGACGATGGAGAAATTGCGGATGTTCTTGATCGGCGTGGTCATGCCGCGCGCTTTAGCAGGGGCAGCTTGCCCGGGCAAGCGGCCGGGTGTGCGGCCAGTCGCTGCGCATGCATTGGACGCCAGCATTCGTCTGAAGCGCTTGTCCTGCCGGCCGCGGAGCAAAGTCGTTAAACTTTGATCCATCCCATTAGAGCATAGTTCGCGCCCTGCGTGATAGGGCACACCCGTCACCATTGGGGGAACCAAGACATGCCGCAAGCAGGACGTCATTTTCTCAACTCCGAGAGCGGCTCCCTTGCGCCGATACTCGCCATCGCACTTATCCCGATGATTGCCACCCTGGGCTTTTCGCTCGACTACAACTCGGCCGTTTCGACCAAGGCATCGATGCAGAACGCGCTCGATGCCGCGACCCTGTCGATTACGACGCTGCCGACGGACACGTCATTGGCGGACCGTCAGGTTAAGCTGCAGGAGTCATTTGCCGCCAATAGCGGGGAAGGCGCCGCCAAGCTCGACGGCTTCGTCGTCGCCGCCGACGGCACCGCCACCATCAATGCTTCGGCCGGCTTTGCCATGCCGACCAATTTCATACAGATCGCCCATATCCCGACGGTGCAGATCGGCGTTGCCTCGGCGGTGCGCAAGAGGCCGGCGCTGGTGGAGGCCACCTTCAAGGTCGACAAGGTGTCGGGCTATTGGAACAAGACGATGAGGCTTTACGGCACGAAATTCAGCGAGACGAACGCGCAGAGCCTGATGAAGATAGATTACACGTTCCAAAGTTATACTTATACTTACAAGATTGGAAATAGAAACTATTCGGCAGCTGAGCCAAAGGGGTACGGAACGTCAACTGTGTATACGGTAAACGGAAGTATGGAGACGAAGGTTCAGCAGCAGGTCTGTACGACGGTCGGCTCCACAACCAGCTTCGGAACCCTGCCGGCCGGTTCTTTCTCCAGCACCACCACCAACAAAAACGACAACAACAGGACTATCTACTTCAAGATCACGTGCGCGACCACCAACTTCCCCGCCACCGGCACCGGCGCGGTGATCAACGTCAGTCAGATGAACCGGCTCTATCTGCAGATGGATGTCCCCTCGGGCAATCCCAACAAACTGAAGTCCGACGATACGGCGACATCGAACCGGTTGTATCTCGACGGCGTCGAAGTCGCGAGCGGCCAACCGGTGGACATCTTCACCGCGGTGCCGTGCGGCCAACCCAGTTCACAGGCTTGGGAAGACGGCGGATCGCCCGTGCCGACGGCCGCCGCCCTTAAAGATACCCAAGCCGACTTCTTCTACACCGTGACCGGCAAGTGCGGGTTTAATCAGCGGCCTTCGGAAACAATGCTTACGCAATAGGCCACCGGCAGGTTTCGTGCCGCACCGACAACACCGCTCCGCTTCCGCCGGGCGGTGTTTTTGCTTGTTTTGAACAGCGACGTCATTTCAAGACATGCGGAGCCGGTGCCACTTGCATTCCCCCGTCCTGGGAAGAAGAACGATCACGAAGCGGTGAAGCCTGTAACGAAGTCTCCGGCCACGGCGAAGAGCTGATGGGATCGCCATTTCCGGCGCGCCACCAACCCAGAGG
>NZ_RZTA01000229.1:0-3227 GCF_004023115.1 Mesorhizobium sp. M6A.T.Cr.TU.017.01.1.1 | reverse complement strand
GCTTAGGGAAACCGGGCTGATCTTCCAGGCCAAGCACAACCGTTTTGTCGCCTACCGGCAGCCGGAGTAGACGCACCGCGTATTTTGGCGGAAGAATTGCGCCGCCACCGACGTTGTTGGAATGCCTAGTTTTCGCAAAACGGAGGACCACCATGCGCAGACTGCTTCTCGTCACCGCCGCCACATCGCTTGCAGCCGTCGGCGTCGCATCCTCACAGGATACGACAATGAGCTTCTTCGTCACCAGCGTCGGCTCGGGCAAGGGCGCCGATCTCGGCGGCCTGGCGGGCGCCGATGCGCATTGCGGGTCGCTGGCTGAAGCCGCCGGCGTGACCGGCAAGACATGGCGCGCCTATCTCTCGACTAGCGACACCGATGCGCGCGATCGCATCGGCAAGGGACCGTGGTTCAACGCCAAGGGCGACAAGATCGCCGACGATGTGGCTTCGCTGCACAGCGATGCCAACGCGATCACCAAGCAGACGGCGCTCGACGAAAAGGGCAACGTGGTCAACGGCCGCGGCGACAAGCCCAACCGGCACGACGTGCTGACCGGCTCCAAGCCCGACGGCACGAAAATCGCCGACCAGACCTGCGGCGACTGGACGCTCAGCGGAGCAGAAGGTGCGGCAATGACGGGCCATCACGATCGCGCCGGTCTCGACGATTCGGCCGCCGCCAAATCGTGGAATTCCTCGCACGCTTCACGCGGCGGCTGCAGTCAGGAGGCGCTGAAGAGCACCGGCGGCGACGGCCTGTTCTACTGCTTTGCCGCGAACTGAGCTGTTCAAACAAACGTCGAACCTCACGCCGTGATGCCGTGGCGAACCACCGCGCCAGCCGCGCTTTAGTCGACCGCGCGGAGTTGATAGGATCGCCCGAATCCCACAACAAACGAGGAATTTCCCATGGCGGCTTCGAGCGTAGCGTTGGTCTGGTATCTGGTGATTGCCGGCCCGCAAGGCGGCATGGTGGTGCTGCCCAGCACGTTCGACACCCGCGAACAATGCACCTCCGCCGTCACCGAATATCAGAAGCAGCCGACGCCGGCCGGCTGGTCGGTGCAGTGCGTGCCGAGCGCCTCGCCCTTCGCCGACGAGGGCGAAAGTGAATAGCCGGCGGCGCGCGTTTCAGCGGCGCGCGCTTACCGTCAGCTCCGGCTTGGCATTGATGGTCTGGAACACCACGCAGTAGCGTTCGGTCAATTTGAGCAGAGTGTCGATGCGCTCTTGTGGCTCGTCGGTGTCGAGGATGAAATTCAGCCGGATGGCGCGGAAGCCGACCGGCGCATCTCTTGCCACACCTAAGGTGCCGCGAAAATCGAGATCGCCTTCGGCCTCCACCGTGGCGGCTCCGAGTTTGAACTCCAGCGCCGTCGCCACCGCCTTAAGCGTCACGCCGGCGCAAGCGACCAGCGCCTCCAGCAGCATGTCGCCCGAGCACAGTTCGAGCCCCGAACCGCCGGTAGCCGGATGGAGACCGGCAACGGCCAGCGCCCGGCCCGTCTCAACTTTGCAGGCGATCGACTGGTCGTCGATCGAGCCCCTGGCCCTGAGCGTGACCAGCGCGCTCGACGCGTCGTCGCGATAGGCGTCCTTGAGCGGCGCCTGCATGGCCTTCAGTCCGGTGGCATCCATGTCCAACCCTTTTCGACAGTCATCTTCATCGCTCGTCACGATACTCGAATAGACTCTACGGCCTAAACCTCGATTTCACGACATTTGGATCAGAGTGACAAGCTGTCCGGATATTGGTGCGTCATTAGACCGGGTGCCTTTTCATGCGACCTGGGGCCGCCACGCGATGACGCCATCCGTCCGAGCCCGCTGAGTCTGGCGTCCGGCGCCATTGAGCGCACCAGTTCCCCGGCGGTTGGCGCCTCGCCTCGAGCGAGGTCGTCCGTAGTCTGCCGATCTTCTCTATCACGCCGGAAAGCTGGCGCAGCCGGCCTTCCAGTATTGTCTGGTGCGCGGCCAAGGCCCGGCTCCATGCCCCGGGAGCGCCCTTCAACCGCATCGGCCGGACGGGATACCCGAGCCGCCAGGCCCTGCCCCAACGCTAGCTCACCGCTGGCGCAGCGCCGCGCAGGGTTCCACCCGTGTAGCGTACGCTGAAACCCTGATCGTCGCGGCCGGCCTGCTGATCATCGGCAACGAACATTTCCTCAAGCGACTGTAGGATGCGGCACCCCCTGCTGACAGTACGGTGTCAGGACAAGGCAGCATAGTCTGGTGACATGACGGGATCCCTAAGCATGCCAGCCACCACCGAAACCGCCGCCGAGCGCACCCTTGGCATCATCCTGGTTTCGGCGTCGGCGGCCGTCTTTGGCCTCACCGGAGTGTTGACCAAGTCGATCCATGCCGACCCGCTGACCATCACGTGCTGGCGCGGCTTCGTCGGCTCGATCCTGATCACCCTCTATGTGCTGTGGCGCCGCCGCCGCTCCGGCAGGCGTGAAAGCCTGCGCCTCGGCTGGCGCGGCTGGCTGCTGGCGATCGAGGGTGCGCTGGCCAGCATCGCCTTCATTTCGGCGTTCAAATTCACCTTCGTCGCCAATGTCGCGATCATCTACGCCACCGCACCCTTCGTCACCGCGCTGCTTGCTTTCGTGCTGGTCCGTGAGCGCTTCCGCCTGCAGACGCTTGCTGCCGCGGCCGTGTCGCTCAGCGGTGTGGCGATCATGGTCTGGTCCGGCTTCGGCACCGGTAATCTGTTCGGCGACGGGCTGGCGCTGCTGATGACGGTCGGCGCCGCGCTCTACATGATCATGGTGCGCGCCTTCCGTGACACGCCTGTGGTGTGGGCCGGTGCGGTATCGGCATTCCTCCTGTTCGTGCTCGGCTGGTTCGTCACCGACCCGCTAGCCGTCTCAACCAGAGACGCAGTGCTGCTCGTCGCCTTCGGCGCGTCTTTCGCGCTGGCCTCGATCCTGTGGACGGAGGGCGCGCGGCTCATTCCAGCGGCCGAATCCGGCTTGCTGGGTTCGGCTGAGGTGCCGTTCGCGATCCTGTTCGCCTTCCTGTTCCTGGCCGAGATCCCGCCGGCCGCCAGCATGATCGGCGGCGCCATCGTGCTCTGCGCGGTGTTCGCCCATGCCGGGCGCGACTGGCAAGCGGCGAGGCAGCGCTCTGCCCGGGAAAGTCTGCCTCTGAAATAAATTTGCAAAGTCGTGGAACCATCATGGGTTCAAAGCATTGTTGGGTTTGACGGGCCACCCCCAAGTC
>NZ_RZTA01000228.1:0-3233 GCF_004023115.1 Mesorhizobium sp. M6A.T.Cr.TU.017.01.1.1 | reverse complement strand
GATCCACACGCCGATGTGGGTGGTGAGCGACGCCGCCCGCGAGGCAATCGACCTGATCGAGCGCGCGGTGGAAAAACGCCAGGTGCTGACCATCGACTATTCCGACGAGGCCGGCCGCAGCACCGCGCGCGACATCAGGCCGCTAGGCCTATGGTTCTGGGGCAAGGTGTGGACGCTGGTCGCATGGTGCGAGATGCGCGACGATTTCCGCGCTTTCCGTATCGATCGCATCGCTTCGGTGGTCATAGCCGGCCGCGTCTTCAAGCCGGAGCGCGGCAAGCAGCTCGCCGATTTCTATCGTGCGGTTGAGCGCAGCGAGGATTACGGCATGGCACCGGACCGAGCCGCGCGAACTTAGGCGCGGCGCCTTTCCTTCTCCCCTTGTGGGAGAAGGTGGATTGGCGCGCAGCGCCAAGACGGATGAGGGGTGTTGGAAGAAACTCCAACGCCGCGATCCGTCCGGCACCCCTCATCCGACCGAGCTTCGCTCGGCCACCTTCTCCCACAAGGGGAGAAGGACGGGGCGCCGTTCCTCAATCCTCGTCGTCGGTATCCTCGTCCTTCGACTTCAGCGCCGAAAGCTTGGCAAAGACGGCGTTGGCGTCGAGTTCCGCATCCTCGTCCTTTGGCTTCTCCGGCGCCGGCACCAGCCGCTCGGTCAATGCAGCCGGCAGCAGCGTGTCGCCGGCCGGCTGTGCCTGCTCGCGGCCACGCGAGGCGCGGTTGACTTCCATGTCGAGATCGATCTGCGAGGCGAGACCCAGCGTCACCGGATCCATCGGCTGCAGATTGGCCGAGTTCCAGTGCTTTCTGTCGCGGATCTGGTCGATCGTCGACTTGGTGGTGCCGACGAGGCGCGCGATCTGCGCGTCCTTCAGCTCGGGATGGTTGCGCACCAGCCAGAGTATGGCGTTGGGCCGGTCCTGGCGCTTCGACAGTGGCGTGTAGCGCGGACCTTTGCGCTTGGATTCGGGCACCCGCACCTTGGGGTCGGACAGCTTCAGCCGATGGTTCGCATCCTTCTCGGCACGTGCGATCTCGTCGCGGGTCAGCTGGCCGGTCATGATCGGGTCCATGCCCTTGATGCCTTGCGCCGATTCGCCGTCGGCGATCGCCTTGACCTCGAGCGGATGCAGCGAGCAGAACTGCGCGATCTGCTCGAAGGACAGCGCGGTGTTGTCGACCAGCCAGACGGCGGTCGCCTTGGGCATCAGCAGCGTATTGGCCATTTTAAAATATCCTTCTCGTTCGCCCGCGTTCCCGCGCGGGCGGTGGTTTTAGAGCCACCAAAATGGGAAATTCGCGGTCTGTATAACCGCTCTCTCGCCATTTCGCAACGTTTTTGGCGCGTGGCGGCGAGGACGGCGGGAGATATCGAACCTGTCAAGGCAGCCCTTCAGCTTCGGCGCCGTGCATCGGCGTTTCGGCTCCGCAGGTTATGGCTTGGCCGAGCGCCAGAAGAGTAGTCCTGCTCAGGATCAGCACACCATCGGCGAGATGGGATTGAGGGCAGGATCGCCTTATTCAGCGGCGATGCAACTTGCGCGAGAGCTTCCGTGTGCTAGGCTTCATCAGCCAAATGTGCGCAGCAACGGAAGGCCATCATGACTGAGGTCACCATTGAATCAGTCTCCACCGTTGTTGGTCAGATCTACGAGGCCGCCTATGATCAGGAGCGCTGGCCTGATGTGGTCGTGGGGCTGCGCGACCTGTTCAAGGCATCGCGAAGCTGTATCGCGCGGCTCGATCAGCAGGCGTTCAGCGCGGTCGGGACTGTCGATGACCCGGGGCTGTGTTCTCCCGAGGCGGCAGCGGCACACATGCGTGACCCCATCAGCACGGTCGCGGCAGCGCTGCCGGTGGGCAAAATCTATGATCGGACGCGGATAGCTGGAGACGTGGCGGCGTTCCGTCGCCGCGAACTCTGGCAAGACTGGATGAGGCCGCGCGACATGCATCACGGGCTCGCCTCCAATCTTCTGGCTTCCAACGGCTCCTATTGGTTTTTCGATATCCATCGCGGCTCGAAGCAGGGCGCATTCGGTGCCGACGACATCGATCTGCTGCAGAAGATCGTGCCGCATATGCTGCGCGCTGGGGAGATCGGCCGGCAGTTGGAGAACACGTCGGCGCTGGCATCGGCCTTCTCGCATCTGCCCTTCGGCGTGTTTCTGGTGGACGGCTTTCAGCGTGTCGCCCAAATGAACGAGGCCGCCGAGGCAATGCTGGCACGGCCCGACAGCCCTCTGGCACTGAATGGCGGCACGATCGTCGCCTCCAATCTCAGGGATGCGCAGCAGCTTCAGCGGCTGGTCGCGAATGCCTGCTCGCTCCATGGCGGCGCCATGCTCGGGACCGGAGGAACGCTGCTGGTGCCATCGGACCGCGAGCGATTTGACCTGACACGGTTGGTGCTGACGGTTGCCCCATTCGTCGACGCCCGCGCCTATGGCCTGGCGTCGGAGCGTTGCGCGGTGATCATGGTCACGGAGGTCGCCCGGCGCATTCCCGACAGTTTCGAGACCCATATCCGCTACCTGTTCGATCTGACGGCGGCTGAGGCGAAGCTTGCAACAGCCTTGGCATCGGGGCGGTCGCTGAAGGAAACCGCGGCGAATTCGAACATAACCGTGAAGACCTGCCGCACTTATCTGGAACGGATCTTCTCCAAAACCCGCACCCATCAGCAGAGCGAGTTGGTTGCATTGCTCAAGAACACGGAGCCGCTCAGCGGGCGCGGCCCGTAACCCACCAACAAAACGTCCTCATGTCGGCATTTGCCGACTGTTAGAGGGGAAGTGTTTCATCCACATTTCGCTTCGGTAGCGGCGATCTGCCCTTGGGAGAGCTGACGCCGCCGATGTGGGCTGATCGATGTTGGAAACCGGGCACGCTGTCGCGGCGGGGTTGTTTCCGTTCGCCATTTCCTATGCGCTATTGGCAATGCTGCCGGGCGCCAACTTCGCTGTCGTCGCGCAGGCCGGGCTAACCGCTTCGCGCGCCACGGCGCTTTCGGCTGCCGCCGGTATTGCCCTTGGCGCGAGTTCGCTGGCGGCGATCGTCGCAACGGGAGCCAGCGCGCTGCCGCCGGGGGGCATCGCACACCAGATGGCCGCCAGCCTTTACGGCGCAATGCTGGTCTTCATCGGCTGGAATTCGATGCGGCGGGCGCTGTCGATCAAGGCTGGCGCCAACGCGCCGAAGCCGGTTCCAATCGTTCGATACTTCCGGCT
>NZ_RZTA01000227.1:0-3266 GCF_004023115.1 Mesorhizobium sp. M6A.T.Cr.TU.017.01.1.1 | reverse complement strand
TACTGGCCGCCTGCGCTTACAATCTGCGCACCATGATTGGCGTCCTCTATCCACCCGATGAGAGGCGGACATGAGGGAGGAGTGCGTCCACAATCCGGCAGGATGGCTGCCTAAACCGACAAAGGCCCCGCAAGGGCCGCGGAAAACCGCTCTGCCGGCCTTCAAAAAGGCCCTCACTGACCACCGAAATCCACTTCGCTCCCCGTGCAAAGCCCTCCTTGTGGGAGAAGGTGGCCTCGCAAAGCGAGGTCGGATAAGGGGTGTTCCAGGGAACGCAAACGTCTCACTCCGCTGGAACACCCCTCAACCGTCTCGGCGCTGCGCGCCGATCCACCTTCTCCCACAGGGGGAGAAGGGAAGGCGCTACTTTCCCGGCCGCCCTGTCTTGCCCGGCCGGCGTTTTTCGCGGCGGGCGTCGGCGGGGTCTTCGTAGGAACCGATGCCAGCGCGCTGGCGAACGATCGGCTTGGCGGAATCGCCCCCCACTTGGGGGGAGATCGGTTGTGGCTTGGCCGGCACTTTTCCCTCGACCGGCTTTTCGGTGCGGCGCACTGTCATCTCGTCCAGCGAGTTCTTCTTGAACAGCGGCTTGGTCGGTTCACCCGGTATACCGAAATCCGAGCCGTGCGCCTCCTGCGCCGACTGCTTCTTGAACAGCGAACGCGACACCGCGCCTGACGGCTTCGGCATGTCGGTGCCAGGCCCCATATCGTCCAGCGACGGCTTGGCGAACAACGGCTTCTTCACCGGCACAGCGCCGTCAGCGCCCATTTCGTCGAGCTCCGGCTTGCGGAAGAGGTTGGGCCGGGCAGCCTTGGCCGCCTCTTCGGCGGCACGTGCCGCGTCCAGTTTGCGGAAACGCTCTTGTTCCTCTGATGTACGATGTTTGGCCACGCCCTTGTTGTGCTTGCCCTTCTCGCGGCCCGAAACCGGGCTTTCCATGTCGGCATATTTGGCCAGCGGATCGTCGGAGATGGACAGCTCCATCTCGCGCAGTCGCTTGATCTCGTCGCGGATGCGGGCCGCCTTCTCGAAGTCGAGATTGGCGGCGGCGTCGCGCATCTGCTTGTCCATCGCGTCGAGATGGGCTTTCAGGTTGTTGCCCATCATCGCGCCGGCGCTGTCGGTGAACTGCGAGATGTCGGCGCGGACATGATCCTTCTCGTAGACCGAGTCCAGGATGTCGGAGATGCGCGACTTGACCGATTCCGGGGTGATGCCGTTGGCCGCGTTCCACTCCATCTGCTTTTCGCGACGGCGGTTGGTTTCCGCCATCGCCCGCTCCATCGAGCCGGTGACCTGGTCGGCGTAGAGGATGACCTTGCCGTCGACGTTTCTGGCGGCGCGGCCGATGGTCTGGATCAGCGAGGTTTCCGAGCGCAGGAAGCCCTCCTTGTCGGCATCGAGAATGGCGACGAAACCACATTCCGGGATGTCGAGGCCTTCGCGCAAAAGGTTGATGCCGACCAGCACGTCGAAGGCGCCGAGGCGCAAGTCGCGCAGGATCTCGATGCGCTCCAGCGTGTCGATGTCGGAGTGCATGTAGCGGACGCGGATGCCCTGCTCGTGCAGATATTCGGTGAGGTCCTCGGCCATGCGCTTGGTCAGCACTGTGACCAGCGTGCGGTAGCCGGCTTTTGTCGTGTCGCGGATTTCGCCGACGACGTCGTCGACCTGGGTCTTGGCCGGACGCACCTCGACCGGCGGATCGATCAGGCCGGTCGGGCGGATGACCTGCTCGGCGAAGACGCCACCGGACTGCTCCATTTCCCAGCCGCCGGGCGTCGCCGAAACCGCGACGGAGAGCGGGCGCATGGCGTCCCACTCCTCAAAGCGCAGCGGCCGGTTGTCCATGCAGGACGGCAGACGGAAGCCGTATTCGGCCAGCGTCGCCTTGCGGCGAAAGTCGCCGCGATACATGCCGCCGATCTGCGGCACGGTGACATGGCTTTCGTCGATGAAGACCAGCGCATTGTCAGGAATGTATTCGAACAGGGTCGGCGGCGGATCGCCCGGCTGGCGGCCGGTGAGATAGCGCGAATAGTTCTCGATGCCGGCGCAGGAGCCGGTCGCTTCCAGCATCTCCAGATCGAAGCGGCAGCGCTGCTCCAGCCGCTGCGCCTCGAGCAAGCGACCGGACCGTTCGAGTTCGACCAGCCGGTGCTTGAGCTCTTCCTTGATCGACTTGATGGCCTGATTGAGGGTCGGGCGCGGCGTGACATAGTGCGAATTGGCGTAGATCTTGACGCTCTTCAACTCGCCGGTCTTCTGGCCGGTCAGCGGGTCGAACTCAGTGATCGCCTCGATCTCGTCGCCGAACAGCGAAATGCGCCATGCGCGATCCTCAAGGTGAGCCGGAAAAATCTCGATCGTGTCACCGCGCACGCGGAACGAGCCGCGGACGAAGTTGATATCCTGACGCTTGTATTGCTGAGCGACGAGGTCGGCGAGCAGCGCCCGCTGGTCGAGCCGGTCGCCGATCTGCATCTGAAAGGTCATCGCCGTATAGGTCTCGACCGAGCCGATACCGTAGATGCAGGACACCGAGGCGACGATGATGACGTCGTCGCGCTCCAGCAGCGAGCGCGTCGCCGAGTGGCGCATGCGGTCGATCTGTTCGTTGATCGACGATTCCTTCTCGATGAAGGTATCCGTCCGAGGCACATAGGCTTCCGGCTGGTAGTAGTCGTAGTAGGAGACGAAATACTCGACGGCGTTTTCCGGGAAGAATTTCTTGAACTCGGAATAGAGCTGTGCGGCCAGCGTCTTGTTGGGGGCGAGGATCAGAGCAGGACGCTGCGTCTCCTCGATCACCTTGGCCATGGTGAAGGTTTTTCCCGAGCCGGTGACGCCGAGCAGCACCTGGGTGCGGTCATTGTCGTTGACGCCTTCGACAAGATCCTTGATCGCCGTCGGCTGGTCGCCGGCCGGCTCGAAATCCGACACCATCTTGATGGCGATGCCGCCTTCGGATTTTTCGGGCCGGGCCGGGCGGTGCGGTGTCCACAGCACGCCGTCCTTGTGCAGCGGGTTGCCGGATTCGATCAGCGCCGACAGCGCGGCGACAGTGGCGGTGACACCGCCGGAGGCCATCGTCTCGGCTTCCTCCAGCGAAACATCGAGGCCGGCGACCGGATTGAGGCCGGCCGCGGTGCGCTCCCTGGCCGAAGCCGCGCCGCCCATCGAGGTTCCTCGCGCCGTGCGGCCGGGGGAGGAGGAGCGCTCGGGGATTTTTTTCGCCTTGGCGCCTTCCCTCCCCCTTGAGG
>NZ_RZTA01000226.1:0-3550 GCF_004023115.1 Mesorhizobium sp. M6A.T.Cr.TU.017.01.1.1 | reverse complement strand
GCCTCATCCTCGAAGTCGGGCGACGGCCAGGCGGCATGGCAAAGCAGCGACGGCCGTTCCTTGCCCTCGCCTGATGTCTCAGCCCACAGTTCTTCGGTCATGAACGGCATCATCGGATGCAGCAGCTTATAGATCTCATCGAGCACGAAGGCGACGCAGGCCCGGCTCTCGGCCTTGGCAGCCTCGTCAGTGCCCATGAAGACCGGCTTCAGCAGCTCCAGATACCAGTCGCAGAACAGGTTCCAGACGAAGCGATAGGCCGCACCCGCCGCCTCGTTGAAGCGGTATGAGGTGATGCCATCGGTGATTTCGCGCGCGGCGCGCGTCAGTTCGGTCAGGATCCAGCGGTTGACCGCCAGCTTGGCGTCGTTCAGCCAGAAATCGTCGTTCCTCGCGACGTCGTTCATCTCGGCAAAACGCGTCGCGTTCCACAGCTTGGTGCCGAAGTTGCGGTAGCCGGCGATGCGGGCCGGATCGAGCTTCACGTCGCGTCCTTGCGCCGCCATCACCGTCAGCGTGAAGCGCAGGGCGTCGGCGCCGTATTCGTCGATGAGATCGAGCGGGTCGATGACGTTGCCTTTCGACTTCGACATCTTCTGCCCGTTCTTGTCGCGCACTAGCGCGTGCATATAGACGGTATGGAACGGCTCCTCGTCCATGAAATGCAGGCCCATCATCATCATGCGAGCGACCCAGAAGAAGATCAGGTCGAAACCGGTCACCAGCACGTCGGTCTGATAGTAGGTCTTCAGTTCCGGCGTCTTTTCCGGCCAGCCAAGCGTCGAGAACGGCCACAGCGCCGAAGAGAACCATGTGTCGAGCACGTCCTCGTCGCGGGTCAGTATCTCGCCCGGCTTGAAGTTCTCGAGCTTGTCCTCGACCCAGGCCTTCCATGGCCCTTCCAGCGCCAGATAATATTCGACGGCGGCTGCGAGCGCCTCCTCTTCGGTCTTCTCGACGAAGACACGCCCGTCCGGCCCGTACCAGGCCGGGATCTGGTGCCCCCACCAGAGTTGGCGCGAGATGCACCAGGGTTCAATGTTTTCCATCCACTGGAAGTAAGTCTTCTCCCAACTGCCGGGTATGATCTTGGTGCGGCCTTCGCGCACGGACGCGATCGCCGGCTTGGCGAGTTCGGCCGCATTGACGTACCACTGGTCGGTCAGGAACGGTTCGATCGGCACGCCGCCGCGATCGCCATGCGGCACGGCATGGCGGTGCGGCTCGACCTTTTCGAGGAAACCGCCCGCCTCCATCAACTCGACGACCCTTTTGCGCGCGGCGAAACGATCGAGGCCGTTGAGCTCATCCCAGACGGACTCGCGCTCGGGGGTAACTTCAAGCCCGGCGAGAAAATCTTCATTGTCCGTGAGGGTCACCGCCGCCTCGACGGTGAGGATGTTGATCGCCGGCAGCCTGTGGCGCTTGCCGACCTCGAAGTCGTTGAAATCATGCGCCGGCGTGATCTTGACCGCGCCGCTGCCCTTTTCCGGATCGGAATATTCGTCCGCCACCACCGGGATCTTGCGGCCGACGATCGGCAGGACGAGGTTTTTGCCAACCAGGTGCCGAAAACGCTCGTCGTCCGGATGCACCGCGACCGCCGTATCGCCCAGCATCGTCTCGGGGCGCGTCGTCGCCACGGTGATGAAGGTTTTTGGATTTTCCGGATCGAAGATCTCGCCTTCGACCGGATAGCGGAAGTGCCAGAGGTTGCCGTTGACCTCCTGCTGCTCGACCTCCAGGTCGGAAATGGCCGTGAGCAGCTTCGGGTCCCAGTTCACAAGCCGCTTGTCCTTGTAGATCAGCCCTTCCTTGTAGAGCGTGACGAACACTTCGAGCACCGCCTTGGATAGGCCCTCGTCCATGGTGAAGCGCTCTCTGCTCCAGTCGGCCGACGCCCCCAGCCGCTTCAGCTGGTTGAGGATCGCGCCGCCGGATTCGGCCTTCCACTCCCATACTTTCTCGATGAACTCATCGCGCGTCAGGTCGCGGCGGTGGATCTGCTTTTCCATAAGCCGGCGCTCGACCACCATCTGCGTTGCGATGCCGGCATGGTCCATGCCCGGCTGCCACAGCACGTTCTTGCCGCGCATGCGCTCGAAGCGCACCAGAATGTCCTGCAGCGTGTTGTTGAGCGCGTGGCCCATATGCAGCGAGCCGGTGACGTTCGGCGGCGGGATGACGATGGTGAAGGCTTCGGCACCCTCCTCGGCCCCTGCGCCGGCACGAAACGCGTCGGCCTCTTCCCAGATTTTAGCGATCTTCGGCTCGACGGTTTTGGCGTCGTAGGTTTTTTCGAGCATGGAAAGGCGTCCGAGCTGTCGGGATTGTTGGGTTTGGTGTAAATCGGAAGGCAGTTGGCAAGTCAACCAGCCGCAGATGGCATGGCCAATAGATAGGGGCCTCATAGTTCGAGGCAATTCGCATAAGCGATCCTCCATGAGCCACGCCTCTTGACCGGCGATCGCGAACCGCAATACCTTGCCAACGCTGCTATAGGGCGCATCGGCTTCCCGCCGGAGGGGCATTGCCCGCCTACGACACCTTAACCCTCACCGCGCCCTAGCCGAATTTCGAACATGTCGAATTTCGAAAACTTCAGGAAACAGGCCAAGCTCCACCTGCGCTGGCATCGCGAGCGGTACTATCCCGTCGCGGCCGCGATCGGGTCGATACTGCCGCGTTTCCGCCATCTGACCGATCGCCAGATCCTGGATCACAGCTTCAAGCTTGCCGACGCCCAGGAGCTGGTTGCCAAGAAGGCTGGGTTCGAAAGCTGGCAGGCGCTGAAGAAAGGCCTTCAAACCATGACCGACAGCACGACATCCGATGCCGAAAAACCCTTCCTTGCCTTGGCCGAGCCGCAGCTTTTTGTCTGCGACATTGCTGCCGCCCGGGCGTTCTATGAACAGAAGCTCGGCTTCACGACGCGCTTCACCTATGGCGAACCGCCCTTCTATGCCCAGGTCTTTCGCGACGGCGCGCGGTTGAATCTGCGCCATGTCGACAAGCCTCTGTTCGACAACGGCTTAAGAGCAAGAGAGGACTTGCTGTCGGCAACCATCGCGGTCGACGCCATCAAGCCGCTGTTCCTCGAGTACCAGGCGGCTGGGGCCAGCTTTCATCAGACGTTGCGGACCGAACCGTGGGGCGCCCGCACCTTCATCGTGGCAGATCCCGACGGAAACCTGATCGCCTTTGCCACATCGGTTGAGAGCGGTTGAGCTCCCAGGCCAACGAAACCGCCGCCGCGGTGGTGGTGGTCATCCGCTGTCGGAACTGTTACTGCGCGCCGCGCGCCACGCGTTCGATTTCCTCGCGCACCAGCCGCTCGACCAGCGTCGGTAGATTGTTGTCCAGCCAGTCTTGCAGCATGGGCCTCAGCATCTCTTCGGCCATCTCGTCGAAGGTTTTCTTGCTGCGGCTGGCGAATGCATCGGAAAGCTCACCAAAGGCGGCGGCAACCTGCCGGCCCGTATGTTCGGAAAGGATCGCCGGACGAGCCGACGACGCCTCGTTTGTCGCCGGGCGCGCCAATCCGCTTTGC
>NZ_RZTA01000225.1:0-3772 GCF_004023115.1 Mesorhizobium sp. M6A.T.Cr.TU.017.01.1.1 | reverse complement strand
ACCGCCCGCCGTGCCGAAAGGTGCGGCGGGCTTTTTGACTTCCGTATGGAACACCGGCTCGGGGAGGACGTTCGGCTTCTGCAGCATCTTCTCCTGTGAACCAAGCTGCGAGATCGGTGTCCCCTCCCGATCAGCCCGCGTCCTTCCCCTCCGTAGGGCGCGGCGTGGCTTGGTCATCGCTTTCCCGATGACGCGATGTCCGGCCTATTGCACGAAGCAGGAGAGACTTAGGTCCTGTCTCGGATCAGACCGAAGCCCAACCAAGGAACGTTTGCGGCCACCTCAGGTTTGGGTGGACCGGGCGCGAAGAGGATACCGCCCAGCGCAAGAGATCTCACACGAAGGAGAAAGCTATGAGAATGCGTCTTTCCACGGCAGTCGCGGGGCTTCTGCTGCTGGCAGGCATCGGCGCTGCTGCCGCTCAGGACGTGATCATCGAGCCTGAGCAGGAGACCGTCATCAAGGAATATGTGAAGAAGCAGCCGCTCGCATCGGTGAAAATCCCTGGGGTAGAGCTCAATATCGGCTCAACACTGCCCGATACGGTCGAGCTTCATGAAGTTCCCGAGACCAAATACAGTTACGTGGTGGTCGACGACCGGACCGTTGTCGTTGATCCAGGCACACGCAAGGTCATCAAAGTCATCGAATAACCTAAGCGACTGGGAGGACAGCCCGCCGTGCCGAAAGGTGCGGCGGGCAGCCAGCAACGGAGGAATGTGATCATCGTGTCGAACCGTGAGATTGGAGCATCCAAGGCACTCCGAATGCGCGTGACCGACCTCAACAAGAGGATGCGCGGCGCACGGATTACCGAGAAGGAACTGAAGACCTTTCGAAAGGTCGCAGCCGTCATGGAGGACGGCAAGGGTAGAATCGATGCCGACGATTTGATTGCCGCATCCTTCGTCGTCGAGACGCTGGACTAACCAAGCCGCCTTTAAGATACCCAGAATGCGAGGCGCTGCAATGTCCCTCTCTCCCAGCCTATTCTCTGTTGGCCTGACTTTCCAATGCCCGCAGTGCAACTTCACCGTCATCAAGAACGGCAGCTGGTTTCAGGTCGTTTCCCATTACAAGTGTGAGGGATGCGGACGCGAGATCCGGATTACCTATCCCGACAAGATTGGTATCTTCCAGAAGCACGCGCACTTGGCCGCTCCCCCGCCAGGAGCGCGGTAGATGCGGGCTGCCCCGCGGGCGGCCGCGGTCAGGGTTGCCTGATGGCTGCCGCGCTTGTGGATCACCTTCGACACCTGCTCCGGCGTGATGCATAATCATCGTCCGCTGACACCTTGTGGCGATCGCGGAAATCCCTCGAGATAGGAATCCCAGCCGGTCATAGCCCGCACTCCTCCTCAGAGCGCGGGCCGACCGGTTTGCAGCTCCCGATCTACAGCGGGGGGACTAGATGGGGGGATAGGCCCACTGCTCCCCATCCAACTGTTAAGCAACCGCTTATGTTCCGGGCGCGGTTCTGATCTCGCCCCGAATGTTGTTGGGAAAGATGCCCGATTTTTCTTCCGTATTTCGCTTTTTCTGATTGTTTGTGTTGCATACGCCGCTTTGGGGGAAGCTTGCTTATGCCCGTTCGACGAACGGCCGAGGCTGTCGGGATTTTCAATTCATCCGAGGTGGCGCTGCTTGGTCGCGTGTTCGATCGCTTGAAGGTTGACGGCCAATCGGAACAACAACGTGAAGTTCTCGCGTCCCGAATTATTGCCAACTACATGGCCGGAGTGGTGGACGAGGAAGAACTTCTTTCAGCTTCCATACAGCCGCTGGGACGGTAAGCGGCTGCGCCGCCGAATCAAACAGATCCTTCCAACCGCCGGTTGGTAGACGCGACGGAGCCGGCAGCCTACGATTTTTCACGATCCGCGCACCGGGCAAGTCCCGACCCACCCCGCGCTCGGTGACCGCTTGATCGCCCCGTCGCTCTCCTGTGTGGCGGGTTTTTTTGTTTCCATATGGAAATACTGGCATTCGCGCTGATGGCCGGGCCGGGGACCCGCAAATACGTCGGCAGTGCCATCATCAGCGTCAATCACGAGGATTTTTGGGGCAAGGGCTAAAGCGGGACATCTCAGATCCCATACCTCAGGGCAATGAAGACCACCGGTGCAAAGATCAGGAAGATCGCCATTACTATAATCACGGCAAGGGCCAGGCGCTCTGTTCGCCTGACAATGGCAGCGACCTCGTCGTCGCTCGACGAAATGAGATCAACCACCGAGAAATCTGTTGGGTTAGGAGTTTGATTGTCATTTGCGGGTCGGCTTGCGACCTCATCGACATTCTGTCTGCTCTGGATAAGGGTCACAGTACTTTCCGCTGTTAGAGCGCCATATCGGGTGCCCGCCGATGGTGCACATACAGCGGGCACCCGGTGAACCACCGATGAAGGGACTTTGCTCGGCGGCCCAATACTAATGCAGTGGTAAGGTCCTGGTTGCCGGCCCTCAGCCCTCTGTCTTCGACCCAAAGACTTCAGTCTTGCCGCATCTTGGACCAAAGCCCAGCGGAGGAACGAAGTGCCCGCCGGTCCCGTTTGCCGAAAGTGATAATTCAGAGATAGGAGAGGTTGTCATGGCTGACGGTCCAACCGTTGTTAACTCAGGCGGAAATGGCGCCGGCACTGCTGTCGCCGTCGTTCTCGCAATCATCGCAATCGTGGTCCTGCTGTTGTTCACTGGCGTTATCAATATCAATGGCGGGGGCACCGGGAAGGACGTCGACGTAAAGGTTGAAGCGCCCAGGGTTGAAGCGCCTACGGTCGAAGCGCCCAAGATCGAAGCGCCAGCCTCGCCCGCTCCGGCAGAGCCGGCCGCACCTGCTCCAGCCGCGCCCGCTCCGGCAGCGCCTGCTAACGGCGGCTGATTGTGATATCGGATATCGGGCCCGGCGGGATGCTCTTCTGGCTTGATGAAAACGTCTTGCATGGAGGCGAGCCGCTCTGCGAAGCAGCGCAGGGAAAAGAAAGCCGTTCAACGGAGTTTCAATCCTTTGGCGGGGACTTGCAGAGGGATATTGCGTATGAAGATGCTCGTAACCCTCCTGGCCGCCGGCATTGCAATGACTGGCTGCGTCAGCGTAGCGGCAGCCGATCCCTGGAAGGACGAGAGCGGGCATGGGCGCTGGGTGGGTCGCTACAACGACGATGATCACCAGCCGCGTCGAAATAGGGAGCGCGAACGCTACAGCTACAAAGAGGAATTCCGGCGCGGGAATTGCAAGATTGAGCGCAAGTGGGAAGGCGATGAATACAAGGAAGAGGTGAAGTGCAAACGCGGCTTCAGGAGGCCGGCTTACATTTATCGTTATTGAAAACAGCGCCTTTCGGAAGGGCGGCCGGCCGGCACGCATCATCGTCGCCAGCTTAGATGGGCGAGATCGGCACGCGCAAATATGTCGGCTCGGCCTTCATTAATTCCAGCCGCGATCCGCGAGCGGCTCTGAAACGCGATCCAAGTGCGCGCCGGGCCGCCACCGAAGGGCGTGAAGCGGCCAATCACGCAATGGGTCAAGCCGGTTCTGCGCCATGACGTAGGTAACAGGTCGCACCTGAGACATGGCGCGTGAACCCGTGTCTTTTTTCAGGTATCACCGATCGTCCGGACGCCTCGCAGATAAGATTCGCCGACGTCGCGGGCACCTCCTGTGCCTGCGTTCATTCTATGTCCGCAGTGAGGAGGGGGCGTTGGCGGCCCGTGTTCGCCAATGGCGGGGCAGGGCGGATCTGAACGGGGCTTTTCCACGAATGACACTGATG
>NZ_RZTA01000224.1:0-3878 GCF_004023115.1 Mesorhizobium sp. M6A.T.Cr.TU.017.01.1.1 | reverse complement strand
TTCTATGGCTGGAGCCTGGCCGGGGTGAGCCTGTCCCGCCACTTCGACAGCCCGATCTACCGCAAGCGGATGGACGCGGTCGCAGGTCTCGTTCTGATCCTGGCAGCCCTTCTCCTGGCTGTAAACATCCTGAACGGGGCTTGAGCGGTGACCGCCATACCAACGATGGCCCGCTGTTTTGCTAGGCAGCGCCGCACATCGTCTTCAGCGCCTGTGCCGCACGAGATAGGGTTCGACCAAGGCGCGTATTTCCGCGGCGGGCGCCGCTTCGCCGGCAGCATCCAGCGCTCGTTCGTAACGTCCATAGTCGTCGACCGCGGCTTCGAAATCACGGCGCGACAGCCGCTCCTTGATCAGCGCCTTGCAGACGGGCCCGGCGTCGGGATAAAGGTCCAACGTCCTCAGATAAATCGAGCGCGCTTCATGGGCGTTGCCGGTCGCCTCGAGCCGCAGGCCGATCCGCAATCCGAAATCGATCAGGTCGCGACGGACTTTTTCAGCGGCAGCGAACGACCAGAAACTGGCTCGCTCGTGCAGAAACAGCGGACCGGGAAATGCGAGGAAGAGCGCTTCCGCTTCCGGGCGCAGTCCGGCCGTCTCGCCATTGGTTGTCGTGAGGGATTTGAGCCGTGCATCCCAGTCGGCGAGGTCGACCCAGACCTTGTCCGACGCGAGGCGAAGCTTGCCTTCGCGCTGGACGATGAGATCGGTCCGCCCGAGCAGCTTGCGCAGCCGATGCAGCGCCTGCTCGCAGGCCGCCCGCGCCTGGTCGCCGTCGAGGTCGGGCCACAGCCAGTCCTGAAGGGTCTCCAGCGAGCAGGTGTTGTCTTTCGAGATCGCCAGCACCCGCAGGATGTCGAGGGCCTTCGTCGGCGGCTTGGCGCCGAGAGGAAGAGGGTTTCCGTCGAGTTCGAGCCGGAAGCCTCCGAGAACATGGACCTTGAGCGGCCACGGCCAGGCCGCGGGCCGCCGCTGCGGCACGTCCAACCGGCGTTCCCCAATCAGCGACCGGCAAAGCTTGGGCTCGATGCCGCGCTCAAGCGCATCGCCAAGCAGTTCGGCGAGCAAGTCCGGAACGTTGAGGAGCACCATTGGCCAGCTGATGTCGCGGAGCGCCTTCAGGAAGATCTTCAGCCGGTCGCCATAGTGCGAATCTCCGCCCCACAGGGTCTCCAGCGCCTCCGCCGCCAGAATGCATATCTCGGTTCGCTTGCGGGCGCCGCCGTCCAGCCGCGGCAGCAGGTCGCTGAGCAGCGCGGCGGCTTCGCGAGGCTTCCTGTCGGCCAGCAGCACCTGGAACTTCGTGATGTAGTGCGGCCAACGCTCAACCATCGGCTCGTTGGCGGCCTCGATGGCCTCCATGAAGCGCTCGCAATCCCGGTAGGCGGCCGCGAAATCGCCTTGCCTGGCATGCAGCGCGGCGTGGCAGTCAGCGACGACGGCCACTTGCGTGGTGAAGCGGCTGTCGGCGATCTCGGCCAGGCGCTCGACCACCTGGTGGAACTCCGCAAAATCGTTGCGGACCTTCATCTGCATCTGGAGATGGTAGAGCCCGCCGAACTCCACGCTCTTGAGCGACTCGCGCTCGCCAATGGCGATCGCCTCCCGCAACGCCGCTTCGGACGAAGGATAAGGAAAATTTCTTCTTTTGTAGGGGAAGTAACGACCACTCTCCGCACCGAAGGCGACCAACCACATGCCAAGGATCCAGGGCAGCACGTCCTTCTCGCCTAAATCGTCGATAACGCTGTCGACGGCCTTCGCGAACAGATCGGCCCGCATGGTCGACGCCGAAAGATCGATCAGCGTTTCGCTCGCAAGCAACCGAAATCCGCTCGGATCCTGGCCGGAGTTCTTGGTCAGTCGCTCCAGCAGTTCGGCTTCCAGTGCTTGTCCGGCCGGGCTGCCGCGGTAGTAGTCGTCGCCGAAGTTCAGCGCCCGCATCATGCCAATGCGCACCAGCATCGCTTCCTCGCGAGGGAGTTCCGGAAGACCGCGCTCGATCAGCTCGAATGCCCGGCGGGTCCACATGGAAAGGCCTTCGTAGGTGCGCCAACTGGCGGTCTTGACCAAGACGGCGCGCGACACGGTGAGACACAGGCCGCGCTGATCGTCCGCCTCGCCAAAAGCCTGCCATGCCTTCGCCAGCCAGCGCTCCGCGGCGACGTCGTCCGGCACGTGGGCAACGCCCAGCCAATAAAAATGCCAGCCGCTCATCAGCGCTTCCGGCAATCGGCCGCACCAGTCGATGAAAGTCGCCCGGCCGCCTTGCGCCAGCACATCCTCCGCGCGGCTCAGTATGAGTTTGCTGGCAAGCCCCCAGTCCTCCGCCTGCAAGGCAAGCGGGATGGCTTCATCCAGACGGCCCGCCTCGACGAGGATCGTCGCCGCTTTTCGTTTCAGCAATCTCTGCTCTTCTCGTGGCACGCGCTCAGCGAAACTTCGGTCGAGGAAATCCCGCAACAGATCATGCAGGTAGAAGACGTCGCGGCTGCTTTCCGTACGCGTGACCAGCAATTGCCGCTTGTAGAGCCTGTCGAGCAGTTTTCCCGCCTCGCCAGATCCTATCATCTCGTCGGCCAGTTCGGCGCTGATCTCAGGCAGCAAGTTGAGCTTCAGCAGCATATCCTGGTCGGTGGCGGGGAGGGAAAGGAAGAAATGACGGCCAAGGACATCCAACAGCGCGTTCTGCCCGCCGCTCGTGTCATCAGGTCCGACCGTCGAGCCGTGGTCCGCGAGCAGAACCAGTCCGATCGCCCAGCCGCGCGCGGCTTCGACATCGACTGAGGCGTTCTCGGAACGCAGTTGGACGAGATCGCGCGCTTCCGCGGTCGAGAATTCGAGCGCCGACCTGTCGACGACGGCCATCTGGCCTCTGAGGACTAGGTCGCTAAGTTCTTCCCGTGGCAGCGTTCGCGAGGCGCAAATGCACCGAACCGTGTCCGGAAGCTCACGGAACATCACCGAAAGCACGCCACGAAACTCTGGCGTGTCGGCATCGTGCAGATCGTCGAGAACCAGAATGGTGTCGGGTTTCAGCCGCGCGAAATAGGCTCTGAAGAAGAGCCTGGCGAACTCCTTCGGCTGCTCGGCATATTCGACGCCGAACACCGGCATGTCGCCAACCGCAGGTGGGGCGAGTGACTGCGTCAGATACTGAAAAAAGCGCGCAATGTCCTGATCGCCCTCGTCGACGCGGAACCACACATGCGGCGCCTCGACGCTTTCGAGATAGTCGATGACCGCCGTCGTCTTGCCGTAGCCGGCCGGCGCCGCCACCCAGCATATGGTTGATTGCGACTTCCGATCGATCGCTGCGAGAACGCGGTTCCGCCGCAATATCCTGGCGCTGCGCGGCGCCGCCAGCTTGGCGATCCGGCCTGTGCCCGAGAGCGGGCGCCTCGCATCGGCTTCGATGGCGTTTAGAGGGGTCATGGGGGCTCGCGCTCGACCAATCATCGAGCGCCGGTCGTGCCGCCGTGACCGTCCCGCCGCCCAGATTGACCCTAGGGTAGCGCAATCGTGCGACAATTCGTAGTGGCTTCGCCGATGAAGCGACGATGGCCGATTCCAGCCGTCGACTGGATGCCTGCGCGATCGCGAAATCAGGACGCAGATGAGACCGAATTGCGAGAGGCAGCGCCGGCGGGCGACCGATGGATCCCGCACTCTATCTTCGACAGGCCGCTCCAGCGGCCCGCGCGCGGATTGTCCGCGCTGCCGCACTTGACCGTGCAGGGCGCGCAGCCGATCGAGAGGTAGCCCTTTTCGAGGAGCGGATGCTGGGGAAGATGATAACGGTCGAGATAGTCCTCAATCTGCTGGCGGGTGAAGCGGGCAAGCGGGTCGATCTTCAGGCGCCCGTCAGTTTCCTCCAG
>NZ_RZTA01000223.1:0-3946 GCF_004023115.1 Mesorhizobium sp. M6A.T.Cr.TU.017.01.1.1 | reverse complement strand
GAGAACCGCCGCATCGTCAGCGACGGCGCATCGGCCGGCGGCCATGCCGTCAACCTGCCGCTCGAACCCAATGCCATGCGCGGCACCTGGACGGTGGCGATCCACACCGACCCCAAGCAGGCGGCGGTCGCCAGCCACATGTTTCTGGTCGAGGATTTCGTGCCGGATCGCATCGAGTTCGACTTGTCCTCCGACAAGCAGGAGATCGCGCAGGGCGAAACAGCCAACGTCACCGTCGACGGCCGCTTTCTTTATGGCGCGCCGGCCGCCGGGCTGGCGCTCGAAGGCGAGCTGACGCTGTCGACCACTCGCGACTGGGACCGTTTCAAGGGCTACTCCTTCGGCCTCGCCGATGAGCAGTCGGCGGAACCGTCGGTCACGCCGTTCACCGGGCTGCCGGTGGTCGGCGAGGACGGCAAGGCGACCTTCCCGGTTTCCGTCGACCAGTTGCCCTCGACCACCAAGCTCGTCGATGCCAAGGTTACGGTCAGAATGCGCGAGACTGGCGGCCGCGTCGTCGAGCGCTCGCTCAACATCGGCATCCGGCCGCAGGGCCACATGATCGGCATCCGTCCGGATTTCGACGGCGACGAGGTACCGCAAGGCGGCACGGCGAAGTTCAGCCTGATCGCCGTCGACCCCGACGGCAAGCGTGAGGCGCTGCAGGGCGCGCAATGGTCGCTGGTCAAGGTCGAACGCAGCTACCAATGGTACCGCTCGAGCAATTCCTGGAACTATGAGCCGGTGACGTTCACCAAGTCAGTGGCCAATGGCCAGGTCGACCTGACCGCCGATGGCGAGGCCACCGTCTCGCTGCCGGTCGACTGGGGCCGCTATCGGCTTGAGATCGAGACATCGGATCCGGAAGGCCCGGCGACCAGTTACGAGTTCGACGCCGGCTGGTATGTCAGCTCCACCACCACCGAAACGCCCGACGGCCTCGAGATCGCCCTCGACAAGGATACCTATGCGGCGGGCGAAGTGGCCAAGCTCAAAGTGTCGCCGCATTTTGCCGGCGAGCTGCTCGTCACCATTGGCGCCGACAAACTCTTGAAGACCGTCACCGCGACCGTTCCAGAAGGCGGCAGCACCATCGACATCCCGGTCGGCGACGACTGGGGCGCCGGCGCCTATGTCACGGCAACGCTGTTCAGGCCGGGCGATGCGCAGGAAACGCGCATGCCGGCGCGCGCCATCGGCGTCAAATGGCTGAAGGTCGATCCGGGCTCGAAGAAGCTCGCCGTCACCTTGACGCCGCCGGACAAGACCATGCCGCGCCAGCAGCTGTCGATCCCGGTCTCGGTGGCCGGCGTGCAGCCGGGCGCCAATGCCTATGTCATGGTCGCGGCCGTCGATGTCGGCATCCTCAACCTCACCAATTACAAGGTGCCGGATCCGGAGACCTGGTTCTTCGGCCAGCGCATGCTCGGCCTTGAAGTGCGCGACCTCTACGGCCGCCTGATCGACGGCTCGCTGGGCACGTCAGGCAAGCTGCGCACCGGCGGCGACGGCGCCAACATGCAGTCGCAAGGCAGCCCGCCGACCGAAAAACTGGTCGCCTTCTTCTCCGGTCCGGTCCAGCTCGACGCCGACGGCAAGGCGCGGATCGATTTCGACATCCCGCAGTTCAACGGCACCGTGCGCGTCATGGCCGTCGCCTGGACCAAGGACGGGGTCGGCCATGCCCAGTCCGACGTGATCGTGCGCGATCCGGTGGTGATCACTGCCGGCCTGCCGCGCTTCCTGGCGCCCGGCGATTCGGCCGTCATGCGGCTCGACGTCGCCGACACCGATGGTCCAGAGGGCGACTATGCACTGTCGATAGATACCACCGGCGGGCTGTCGACCGGCACTGCCGCCCTGCCCGAGAAGCTGACGCTCGCCGAAGGCAAGCGGCAGACGCTGACCGTGCCGCTGATGGCTGAGAAGCCAGGCAACGCCTCGATCACGATCAAGCTCGCTCATGCCGACGGCACGGCTGTTGAACAGACGCTCTATGTTCCGGTGCGTCCGGCGCAATTGCCGGTGACCACCCGCATGGTGGTCGACCTCAAGGGCAATGGCGGGTCGCTGCGCGTCGACAAGGAGCTGCTGGCGGCAAGCGTGCTCGACGGCGCTTCGGTCAGCGTCGGCGTTTCGCAGGCGGCGGCCTTTGACGTGCCGTCGCTCCTGATGACGCTCGACCGCTACCCCTATGGCTGCGCCGAGCAGACCACCAGCCGCGCCATGCCGCTTCTCTATGTCAACGACATGGCCTCGGGCATCGGCATGGCCAGCGACCCCGACCTGCGTGGCCGCATCCAGGACGCCATCTACAAGGTGCTGAGCTATCAGGCCTCGGCCGGCAGCTTCGGCCTGTGGGGTCCGGGCTCCGGCGACCTGTGGCTCGACGCCTACGTCACTGATTTCCTGACCCGGGCGCGTGAGCAGAAATACGACGTGCCGGCCCTGGCGATGAACCAGGCGCTGAGCAATCTGCAGAACGCGATCGGCTACGACCAGGACGTCAAGGGTCGCGGCAGCGAGATCGCCTATGCGCTCTATGTGCTGGCCCGCAACAAAAAGGCTTCGATCGGCGATCTGCGCTACTATGCCGACACGCAGCTCGAAGCCTTTACGAGCCCGATGGCCCTTGCCCAATTGGCGGCAGGCCTGGCGCTTTATGGCGACACGCAGCGTTCGGAAGCCACCTTCCAGGCCGCCCTGCAACTGGCCCAGTCGACCTCCGCATACGACTACTACAGGTCCGACTATGGCTCGCCGCTGCGTGACGGCGCGGCGATGCTGGCGCTCGCCGCCGAATCGAAGCCGGTGCCGACGATCGTGCCGGCGCTGATCACGCTGGTGACGAAGGAACGCGCCGCCGTCAGATGGACCAGCACCCAGGACGAGTCCTGGATGCTGCTGGCGGCCCGCGCGCTGAAGGCCGGCAACGATGCGATCGCGCTGACCATCAATGGCGCACCGCATGTCGGCGCCTATTCGGAGCAGATCGCCGGCAGCGACCTGGTCGATAGCCCACTGACCGTCGCCAACACCGGCAGCAACCCGCTGCAGGCAGTCGTCACCACGGTGGCCTCGCCGATCCAGCCACTGCCGGCCAGCGGCAACGGCTTCACCATCGGCCGCACCTACTACAAGCTCGACGGCACGGAAGCCAATGTCACGGAGGCGACCCAGAACGAACGCTATGTCGTCGTGCTCAAGATCTACGAGCAGAACAAGTGGCCGTCGCGGCTCGTGATCACCGATCTGCTGCCGGCCGGCTTCGAAATCGACAATCCGGGCTTGGTTTCCAGCGCCCAGTTGTCGAACTTCTCCTGGCTGGCCCAGACCGACGCCGCCCATCTCGAATTCCGTGACGACCGTTTCGTCGCGGCCTTCAATCCGAACGATGGCGACGGCGACCGCAACATTACGCTCGCCTATGTCGTGCGCGCGGTGACGCCGGGCACCTATGCCCATCCGGCGGCAACGGTCGAGGACATGTACCGGCCGCAATATTCGGCCCGCACCGCGACCGGGATGATGGAGGTAAAGGCGCCGTAAGGCGCCGATGGCGAACAGGAACATGGCGATGGCACCTTCGCAAAGGATTTCGCCAATCTTCAGCGCTGCAGAAAGGGAGCCGAGGTTGCGGCCGGCTCTCCCTTCTCCCCTTGTGGGAGAAGGTGGCCGAGCGCAGCTCGGTCGGATGAGGGGTGTTCCAGCTTGGCACCGATAGCGCTCTGGCCAGCACCCCTCAACCGTCTTGGCGCTGCGCGCCAATCCACCTTCTCCCACAAGGGGAGAAGGAAGAAGGGCGGAGCGATGCTCTCCAGAAAATTCCTACGCCGAACGGCCATCACCGCCGCCGCTTGCGCCGGCCTCATGGCCATCTCCGCCGCCACCCTTTGGCAGCTCGACCGCGCCTTTCCGCCGCCGCTGCCGGCCGAACCCACTGTGT
>NZ_RZTA01000222.1:0-3948 GCF_004023115.1 Mesorhizobium sp. M6A.T.Cr.TU.017.01.1.1 | reverse complement strand
ATCGCCCGGAGAACCCGGAACTGCCGACGCTCGATCCCTGGCAGAACCGGACCAAACCGCCGGCCGAGCAATTCGTCTTCGAGCGCAACCCGTTCTTTCATCGAATGGACGAGAATGGCCGGCAACTGCCCTATGTTGACCGGATCGTCATGAATGTCAGCTCGTCGGCGATCATCTCGGCCAAGACCGGTGCGGGCGAGAGCGACCTGCAATGCATGGGAATTGACTTCAGCGATTACTCCTTCCTGAAGGACGCGGAGAAGCGCTACCCGGTGAAGATGCATCTCTGGAAACGCACACAGGGTTCGCGGCTGGCGCTGCTGCCCAATCTGAATTGTTCCGACCAGGTGTGGCGTGGCCTTTTTCGTGACGTGCGCGTGCGCCGTGCCCTTTCGCTCGCTGTGGACAGGCGCGAGATCAATATGGCTGTGTTCTACGGATTGGCACAGGAAAGTGCCGATACGGTCCTGCCGGAGAGCCCGCTCTACCGGCCGGAATTCGCGAAAGCCTGGGTCGCCCATGATCCAGACCAGGCCAACGCCCTGCTCGACGAGGTCGGGCTTCAGACGCGTGACGATGACGGCCTGCGGATACTTCCCGATGGACGCCCTGCGCAGATCATAGTGGAAACGGCCGGCGAAAGCACGCTGGAAACCGACGCGCTCGAACTCATCACCGATCACTGGCGCAAGATCGGCATCGCCCTGTTCATCCGGACTTCGCAGCGCGATATCTTCCGCAGCCGCGCGCTTGGCGGCCAGGTCATGATGTCGATGTGGTCGGGCATCGACAATGGCGTGCCGACCGCCGACATGAACCCGTACCAGCTGGCCCCCACCATCGACGACCAGCTGCAATGGCCGCTCTGGGGTGCCCACTACTTGTCTCATGGCAAGGTCGGTGAGGCGCCCGATCTTCCGCCTGTGGTCGAGTTGATGGCTTTACTCAAGCGCTGGAACGCATCTACCGAAGCCACGGAGCGCGCCGAAATCTGGAACTCGATGCTGTCGATCTACACCGATCAGGTGTTTTCCATCGGCACCGTGAACGGAACGCATCAGCCGGTTCTGGCGTCCTCGCGGCTGCGCAATCTGCCTGAGAAGGCTCTCTACGGCTACGACCCGACCGCCTATTTCGGTGTCTACATGCCGGATACATTCTGGCTTGGAGACTCCTGAGCGTGCTTCGATATCTTGTCTGGCGCATTGCCGTGATGGTTCCAACGCTGCTGGTCATATCGGCACTGGTGTTCACGATCATCGAACTTCCACCAGGCGACTATTTCGACAGCTATGTTGCCGAGCTTCGGGCTCAGGGCGAAGCGGTGGATTCCGACCGCATCGAGATGATGCGCGAGGAATATGGTTTCGACCAGCCACCGCTCATTCGCTACTTCTACTGGGTCGGCGGGATGCTACACGGCGATTTCGGCTATTCCTTCGAATATGAGCTGCCGGTTCGCGATGTCGTCGGGGACCGAATGTGGCTCACGGTGCTGGTTTCCTTCGTCACGATCATCTTCACCTGGCTCATCGCCTTTCCGATCGGCATGTACTCCGCCACGCATCAATACAGCTGGGGCGACTACGGCCTGACTTTCTTCGGCCTTCTCGGCCTTGCGATTCCGAACTTCATGCTGGCGCTGATCCTGATGTATTTCGCCAACATCTGGTTCGGCACATCCATCGGCCATCTCATGGACCAGCAATATCTCGGCGAGCCGATGAGCTGGGCCAAGGCGAAGTCGATCCTCGCCCATCTCTGGATTCCGGTGTTGATCATCGGCACCGGAGGCACGGCAAGCATGATCCGGCGGCTGCGCGCCAATCTTCTCGACGAGCTACACAAGCAATATGTCGTGACCGCGCGCGCCAAAGGACTTCATCCGTTCAAGGCGCTGGTCAAATATCCGCTGCGCATGGCGCTCAATTTCTTCATTTCCGACATCGGCTCTATCCTGCCGGCCATCATCTCCGGCGCCGAAATCACCGCGATAGTGCTGTCTTTGGAAACGACCGGGCCGATGCTGATCAAGGCGCTGCAAAGCCAGGACATGTATCTGGCAGGGTCGTTCCTCATGTTCCTCGCCTTCCTGACGGTCATCGGTGTCCTGATTTCCGACCTAGCGCTGGCGCTGCTTGATCCACGAATTCGTTTGCAGGGCGGCAGCACCAAATGAACACGCATTCGCCCCTGCCCGCTCCGGGTGCTCCACTGCAGCACTATGTTTCCACCGCGCCCTTTGACCTGCAGTCGGTCGAGGCGATGACTCCGGAGCAGTCGAAAGTCTTTCAGGCGTCGCAGTTGCGGCTGATGTGGTGGAAATTCCGGAAGCACCGGCTTGCCGTCATATCAGGCATATTCCTGGCGGCGCTTTATTTCGGGATACTGATCTGCGAGTTCCTGGCGCCCTACAATCTGCACACGCGCAACATGGACTACATCTATTCGCCGCCGCAGCGGGTGCACCTGTTCCACGACGGCCAGTTCGTCGGTCCGTTCGTCTATGGCCGCCAGATGACGCTGGATATGGACACGCTCAAGCGGAACTACATCGAGAAAAAGGATGATGTTCAGCGGATCCGTTTCTTCTGCAAGGGCGACAGTTATCAGTTCTGGGGCTTGATCGAAGGTGACAGGCATTTTGTCTGCCCTGCCGAAAACGGCCAGCTCTTTCTAGCCGGCACTGACAGGCTGGGGCGCGATGTGCTCTCGCGCATGATCTATGGCGCACGCATTTCACTGACAATCGGCCTCGTCGGCATCAGTTTCAGCTTCCTGCTCGGCATTGTCATCGGCGGACTGGCCGGCTATCACGGCGGTATCTTCGACCTGATCGTTCAACGGATAATCGAAGTTCTGCAATCGATCCCCAGCATTCCGCTGTGGCTGGCTCTGGCGGCGATCATGCCGATAACCTGGAGTCCGATCCTGATCTATTTCGGCATCACCGTCATCCTCGGGCTGCTCGACTGGACTGGACTGGCGCGGGCCGTGCGTTCAAAGCTTCTAGCCTTGCGCGAGGAGGATTATGTTCTGGCCGCGCAATTGATGGGCGCCAGAAGCAGCCGCATCATCGGGCGGCATCTCATTCCCGGCTTCATGTCGCATCTGATCGCGACGGCGACGATCTCCATCCCCGGCATGATCCTGGGCGAGACGGCGCTGAGCTTCCTCGGGCTCGGCCTGAGGGCCCCGATAACCAGCTGGGGCATCCTGCTCACCGAGGCGCGCAGCGTCAGCGTCATCGCTTTCTATCCATGGCTGCTTTTGCCGATGCTCCCCGTCATTCTCGTCATCATGGCGTTCAACTTCCTCGGCGACGGCTTGCGGGACGCCGCAGACCCCTACAAGTGAGATCGCTGTTCCGCCGCGCGGCCCTGCCGCCGACTCCACCCGGTATGACGCTTGTCGGCGGCCGGTTGGCTTATTGCAGGGTTTGTCGTTCGCCTCTATATGCGGCAAGCCTCGATCGGGGCTGCTGGTTCAGGACATAAATCGCATATGAGTCGCCTTGATAATTTCATCAGCAGGATGACCGCACAGCGCGACATTCTCAATCAAATCTGCCCCGAGGTGGCGAAGATGGAGGGGCTTGTGCTCGAGCTCGGCCTCGGCAATGGCCGGACGTTCCACCATCTGCGCGAGCGCCTGCCCGGGCGCCGGATCGTGGTGTTCGACCGCGAAGTTGGCGCACACGCCAGCTCAATTCCCGAAGCTGAAAACCTCGTGCTCGGCGAAATACGCGAGACGGCCCGCAAGTTCATTGGCATCGACGCCGCTCTTGTTCATGCCGACATCGGCACCGGCTATGACGATCGCGATGCAGTGACCGCTACCTGGCTTCCCGATCTGATTGCGCGCCTGCTTCGCGTCGGCGGCGGGAGGCGTTGCAGCAGCGGGTGATCGAGCGGCGTGCCACTGACCGCGAAGCCGCCGACGCGAAGC
>NZ_RZTA01000221.1:0-4171 GCF_004023115.1 Mesorhizobium sp. M6A.T.Cr.TU.017.01.1.1 | reverse complement strand
GTGTTGCCGCGGTGCTGCACCAGGCCGACTGGATCGCGGGACAGTTTTCCGGCCGCTTCGACATCAGCGACGAGAACAACGCCCTGAAGACCGGTTACGACGTCGAGGCCCGCCGCTGGCCGGACTGGATCGCGGCAACCGGGATGCGCATGGAATTCCTTCCCGATGTCGTCAAACCGGGCGATGTGGTCGGAACGCTCACCGCGAGCGCTGCGGACCTGTTCGGCCTGGAGCGTGACGTCGCCGTGGTCGCCGGGACGACGGATGGCTGCGCGTCGTTCCTGGCGACGGGTGCTGCGGCAGTTGGCGACGGCGTCACCGCGCTGGGGTCCTCGCTGACCATCAAGATCCTCTCCGACCGGCCGATCTCGGCGCCGCAGTTCGGCATCTATAGTCACCGGTTGGGAGATGCCTATCTGGCGGGTGGTGCGTCGAATTCGGGGGGCAAGGTGCTGGCGCAGCATTTTCCCCTCGCGCGCATCATCGAGCTGAGCGCGGCGATCGACCCCATGACGGAGACCGGCCTCGACTATTATCCGCTTCCGGCGGTCGGCGAACGCTTTCCGATCGCCGATCCTGCTCTGCCGCCACGTCTGACGCCGCGGCCTGCGGACGACGCCGACTATCTGAAAGCGATGTTGGAGGGTATTGCAGCGATCGAGGCGCTCGGCTATCGCCGGCTTGCCGAACTCGGCGCCCCCCGACTGACGTCGGTCAGAAGCGTCGGCGGCGGTGCGGCAAATCCTGCCTGGACCGCGATCCGGCAGCGCAAGCTGGGCGTCGGTTTCCTGCCGGCGCTTTCGGACGAGGCGGCCGCCGGCACGGCGCGGCTGGCGCTGATGGGCGCAATCGAAGCGGGGCTTTTGTGAGCACGAAAACAGTTGAGCATCTAGACGGCATCGGCGCGCTGGTTGAGCGCTATCAGGTGTTCCTGCTCGATCAGTTCGGCGTGCTGCACGATGGCACCAATCCTTATCCGGGCGCCGTGGAGGCATTGTCGGCGCTGAAGCGCGCAGGCAGGACGATTGTGCTGGTCTCGAACTCCGGCAGGCGGGCACGGCCCAACGAGGCCCGCTTGCTGAAGCTCGGCTTCGAACCAGGAAGCTGGGATCAATTTGTCTCTTCCGGCGAGATCGCGTGGCGATCTTTTCACGAAATGGCGAAATCCGGAAAGCTGCGCCCAAACACCAAGTGCCTGCTGATCAGCAGGGAAGGCGACCGCTCGGCGATTGAAGGTCTGTCTTTCGCGTTGACCAGCGACGGCGACGATGCCGAGCTGGTGCTGATCGCCGCCAGCGAGGGCGATCGCTACGATCTCGAGCATTATCGCAGACTTTTTGAACCGGCAGCAATGCGGCAGGTGCCATGCTTCTGCACCAACCCCGACAAAATCATGCTGACGGCAGTGGGGCCTCGTTTTGGCGCCGGTCAGCTTGCGGATCTCTACGAGAGCCTCGGCGGCAGCGTCACCCGTATCGGCAAGCCCTACACGCCGATCTTCGATGCAGCGCTGGCGCTGGCGGGCAACCCGGACCGCAGCACCGTGGTCTGTGTCGGCGACAGCGTCGAACACGATATCGCCGGTGGAATTGGCGCCGGCGTGGCGACTGCGCTGGTCTTGTCCGGAATATTGGCAGACACCCCTGACCTGGCCGATCTTTTCGATGGGCTGAACGCATACCCGGATTACACGACAGATCTTTTCAAGTTTGCGGATTGAGCTCGGTGATCTCCAAGGGTTGAGCGCTGCCCGGTGATTGTAATGTCGGTCGTGGTGCTTTCGGTGGCGTAGCTCTTTGGCTGCCGTTGCCAGTTCACATCTGGTTGGTCGGAGGCTATTGATCCTGCATGCGTGATTTTCAACTCCCTGGGCGGTCGCCGGTTCGTGCGACAGAAGCGATGGCCGCGACATCACACCCGTTGGCGACGCTGGCGGCGGTCGAGATGCTGCGGTCCGGCGGCAACGCAATGGACGCAGCCGTGTGCGCGGCTGCGGTGCAGGCAGTCGTCGAGCCGCAATCGACCGGTATCGGCGGCGACTGTTTCGTCCTTTACTGCCCCAACGGCCAAGGCGAGGTCCTGGCCTTCAACGGCTCGGGCCGCGCACCTGCAGCAGCGACGGCTGAGTGGTATCTGGACAGGGGGCATGACGCACTGCCTGAATCAGGTCCGCACGCGGTTACCGTGCCGGGGGCCATCGACGCCTGGTGCCGGCTGCTCGAGGATCACGGCAGAAAGGGCATAGACGCCGCGCTGGCGCCCGCCATACGTTACGCCGAGCAGGGCTATGTCGTCCAAGACCGCGTCGCCTTCGACTGGGCTGACAGTGCTGCCTTGCTGGCCGCCGACGAACATGCCGCGCGGATTTTTCTGCCGGATGGAAAGGCGCCGCTGGCCGGCGAGCTGCACCGACAGCCGCAACTGGCCGACACCTTACGCATCGTGTCGCGCCGCGGTCGTGCCGGCTTCTATGAAGGCGAGGTTGCCGACGACTTGGTGTCGCGTCTGCGTGCTCTCGGTGGGCTGCATGCGCTCGACGATTTTGCGGCCACGAAGGGCGACTATGTCAGGCCGGTCGGCACGTCCTACCGGGGCTACGATATCCATCAGATGCCGCCGAACAACCAGGGGCTGACGGCACTGATCATGCTGAATGTGCTGTCGGGCTTTTCGCTCGGCTCGCTGGAACCGAACGGCGCCGAGCGCTTTCACCTCGAGATCGAGGCGGGGCGGCTTGCCTATCAGGACCGCGACAATTTCATCGGCGACCAGAACCAGGTCCATGTCCCCGTGCAGCAGTTGTTGTCCAGATCCCATGCGGACCAGCTTCGCGCCGAGATCGATCCGGCGCGCGCGATGACGCATCTGCCTCGGCTTGAGCTTCAGCCGAGCGATACCGTCTACATCTCGGTGGTCGACCGCGACCGTAATGCGGTCAGCTTCATCAACTCGACTTTTCATTCGTTCGGCAGCGGGTTGGTTGGCCCAAAAACCGGGGTCGTGCTGCAGAACCGCGGCAGCAGCTTCTGCCTGGCGGCGGACCACCCAAACTGCATCGCACCGGGAAAACGCCCCATGCACACCATCATGCCGGGCATGGTGACAGCCAAGGGCCGGGCGATCATGCCGTTCGGCGTGATGGGTGGCGGCTACCAGCCGTTCGGCCATGTCCACCTGCTCACCAACATGATCGATTTCGGCATGGACCCGCAGGAGGCGCTGGATGCGCCGAGGGTGTTTTACAGACAAGATACTGTGGAGGTGGAGCGTGGCGTTCCGGCCGATGCGATCGCCGGCCTGCGCGAGCGGGGCCATCAGCTGTCCATCGCGACCGAGCCGCATGGCGGCGGTCAGTTGGTGCTGATCGACTGGGACAAGGGGACGCTTACCGGCGCGTCCGATCCACGCAAGGATGGTTGCGCGCTCGGTTACTGACGATCGGCCGCGTCTGAGTCTTTGCTGGTCCTGTTCAGTTTTGGCGCTGCCGCCACCAGCGCCTTGCCGATCGCCGACTGCGGCGCGTCGATGACGGCACGGGCGTCGCCGCTCTCGGCGGTGCGGCCGGCGTCGAGGATGACGACACGATGGGCAATGGCGCTGATAACGCCGAGATCATGCGAAATGAACAGATAGGCGATCCGTTCCTCGCGTTGCAGATCGAGCAGCAATTGCAGGATCTGTCGGCGCACGGATACGTCGAGCGCAGACACTGCTTCGTCGAGCACGATCAGCGATGGCTTTGTCGCGATGGCGCGGGCAATCGCGACGCGCTGGCGCTGGCCGCCAGAAATCTCGTGGATGGCGCGGCCGGCGAGATCGGCGCTCAGGCCGACGCGCTCCAGCAAAGCAGCGATGCGGCGCGGGCGCTCCTTTCGAGAGGCGATGCCATGGATGCGCAGGGGGTCGTCGAGCACGCGTGCGACGCTGGCGCGCGGGTTGAAGGCGGCAAGCGGGTCCTGGAACACCATTTGCAGACGAGCACGCTGGGCGCGCAAGGCAGCGCCGTTCAGGGACAGGAAATCGCCGCCTTCGAACTCGACGCGGCCGGCGTCGGGCTCGATCAGCCGCAGCAGCAGCCGCGCGATCGTCGACTTGCCGCTGCCGGAAGGCCCGGCCAGCGCCAGCGTCTCGCCGGGCTCGATGTCGAAGGAAACGTCATCGACGGCGGCAA
>NZ_RZTA01000220.1:0-4186 GCF_004023115.1 Mesorhizobium sp. M6A.T.Cr.TU.017.01.1.1 | reverse complement strand
GTTCCAGCTTGGCTGCGACGGCACTCCGTCCAACACCCCTCTTCCGTCTTGGCGCTGCGCGCCAATCCACCTTCTCCCACAAGGGGAGAAGGAAAAAAGGGGCGGTCATGGCAGCGTTTCGCCGTCGAGGATCCGGGCATAGAGATCGAGATAGCCCTTTGCGGTGCGGGAGATTGGAAATCGGTCGACGGCAGAGTCCCGGCAGCGCTGCGGGGAAAGGCCGGCGATCGCGTCGAGGGCCGCAGCAAATTCCTCATCGCTGTCGAAGAACCGTCCGGTGTCGTCGTCGACGATCTCGGGCATGGCGCCGCGCCGCGTTGTCAGCACCGGCGTTCCGCACAGCATGGCCTCGACCGGCGCCATGCCGAACGGCTCTTCCCAGGCGATCGGGTTGAGAAAGGCCTTTGCCGCGCCCAGCAGGCGCTGTTTTTCGTCGCCGTCGACGACCCCATGGAAGCGAAAGCGGCTGCCCAGGCTCTTGAAGAAAACGCCATCGCGCCGAACCTGGCTGCGTAGCAACAGCCGCCAGCGCGAGCCACCGGCGATATCGAGGGGAAAATCGAATTTTTTCGCGAGATCGACCGCACGGTTCAGATTCTTGCTGGCGCGCGAGATGCCGGCGAGAAACAGAAGGCGATCGTTCTTCGAACCGGCCAGGCGGTAGGTGTCAGTCGGAAAGCCATTGTAGACGAAGGTCTTCCTGCCGTGGTTGCGCGCGTGGCTGGCGCTGACGAAACTCCAGTTTGGCTGCGGCCTGGGCTTTTCCGGGGAAAAGCCGTGCGCGGTATTGAGGGTCGGGAAGGGAACGTCGAGAAACCAGCTGTGAAAGTGGACGATATCGGCGTCCGCGGGGATGGCGGCCCGGCATTGCGCTTCCGAAGACGCATGCCGCACCTCGCAAAGCGGGTGGCTCGAGTCGGGATCGACAATCAGCACGACACGATGGCCAAGCCGGGCAAGTTCCGACGCCAACCAGTCGACCTGGCGCTGGGTGCCGCCATAGCCCCTGGAGGGGATGGTTCCGGTCACCGCCAGTGCGATGCGCATCAGCTTGGCCCGCCAGTTTTTTGCTTGACCATGATCTTACCCAAAAACCGGTTTCCACTTTTTGGGATCATGGTCTGTCCGGCTCGACCTTCAGCGGCGAGCGCGGATGCAGCAGCAGCAGGATCGTCAACAGGCTGCAGACGATGCCGATCGCTGCGATGAGGACGGCATCAAGCGTCGTCCAGCCGGCGCCTTCGAGCGGCTTGGCGTTGAACAGGGCGAAGGAATTGTAGCTTTGCTGGTGCGAAATCAGCAGGAAGCCGGTCAGATTGTTGCCGAGATGAGCGCCGAAGGCCGCGCCGAGATTGCCGGTGACATAGACCACAAGCGTCAGGAGCAGCGCAAAAGCGGCGATCGCGGCCAGAACGCAGGCGTTGATGGCGGCCGTCGAGCTTGGGCTCCAATGCATCGAGGTGAACAGAAGTCCTGGCAGCAATGCCCAGATGAAGGGGTTTTTAAACCGGTTGGCCAGGCCCCTGAGGAGATAGCCGCGGAACAGCACTTCTTCGGACGAGGTCTGCAGCAGGGTCAGCGCAGCGATCGGGATCAGGAACAGCAGCCAGGACGACAGGCCGATCGCACCGCGCGCAATCTCGGGCTGCAAGAGATAGAGCAGGATTTCGGAGAGCAGCGATGTGGTCAGCACCGCGGCCAATCCCTTGAGGAATCCCGAGCGCGAAACGCGGCGGCTGGTGCCGATCAGCGCCATCAGCGGCTCGCGATGGACCCAGCGCATGGCAACCCACAGGCCGAGCCAGATTCCGGCAAAGGAAGCGAGCGCGGCGAGGATTCCGGCGGGTGAAGCCATGAAATTCTGCACCGCCCCTCCTTCTATCGGGGCCGATGATGCCTGCCAGATAACAAAAAGATAGGCGCCGCCGAACAGCACGGCGACGGTTGTCGCGACCCAGAACAGGATGACGATCGCCGTTCCGAGCAGCAGGCGCGGCAGGGTCGTCTTGGCGTTGGGAATATGCCGGTAACGCTCGAAAGCGGTTGGATCGATCGTCACGCGGGTTCCTTGCCTGATGCATCGGGTCGCATGATCTAGAGCATCGGACCCAAAAGTGGAACCGTTTTTGGGAAAATTCGGTGCTCAAAAAGCTGGAGCGGCAGCACGCCGCTCCAGCGCGAAGCTCTGGATGAAACGACAGCGACGGCCGCCGTTGGTTCTTGCCCGGCGGCCGGCTGGTTGCTTGGTTATGTCAGCGCTCGACGTACATGATGCGTCGGGTGCCCGGATCGACCAGCGCCGGCTGGCCGTTCACATAGACATAGCGGTAGTCGTAATCCGGAATCTCGCGCAACTCGACGGTATCGGGCAAGGTCGCGCCCGTAACCACCTCGCCCTCGAGATAGACCGGGTCGAGCCGGTTCGTATCAATATAGGTGCGGACCTCGGCCGGCGGTCGCCTGATCGGCTCGATCGGCTCGCCAGCGACGATCGCTCCGGTATAGGTATCGTCATAGTCCATGTCGGCGGGCGCTTCGACGATGGCGATGCCTGCGTCGGCCGGGCGCCGGGTCAGGACAACGTCGTTGCCGCCGAAATCGGCCGTCACGTAGTCGGAATAGATCCAGCCCTGGCCATTGGCCTCCGCAATGGTGCACCATTTGCTGTTTTGGATGCAGCCCTCGAGGGTTGCCGACTGACCGGCAGCGAGCGTGCCGATGACCGGGTATTGCGGGCCGGGGCCGGCGCGCACGTTGAGATCGGCGACAGCCGAGACGGCGGTATCGGCCAAGGCTGCGCCCGACATGGCGACAAGCGCTCCAGCGACAGCAGGAAGCAGTATGCGTTTCATGATTTCGCTCCGTTTTCGTAATCCCTCGCGAACGAAAACGAAACAAGGCCTCATGCGTTCCGGCTAAAATGCCTCGGCCGGCTCACGTTTTGTTCCAGTTTCTTTCGCTACACCGGTCAGGAGTTCATGGACGAAAGCCAGCTTCTGTGCGGTCACCTCGGAGATGACGAAGGGATAGAGGTCCGGCAGGCCCATGCAGCGGTTGATCGAGTTGGACGCTTCCGACAGCACCAGCCAGCGGGCCAGGATCTTTTCGAACGGTTCAGGAACGGCGGCGGGTTCCGACGGCGCCGGTTGCAGCTCGCCGCCGGTGTCGCCCCGCGACAGGTCGTTGGCCTCCACGGTTTCCAGCCGGCCGAGCGGGAAATTCAGCGCATGCACCATCTCCAGCGTGTCGGTGATGTGCAGATGGTGCGCCCATGTCTCGGCCCAGTCCTCCCAGGGATGGGACGTGGCATAGGCCGAAATGTGGCCCTGCTGCCAGTCGGGCACAGCACCATTGGCATGGTAGGCCTTCAGCGCCTGCTCGTAATCGACGCGGTCGTCGCCGAACAATGCGCGGAAGGCGCTGAGCCGTTGCGGGTCGTCGCGGATCAGGCGGTCCCAGTAGTAGTGGCCAAGCTCATGGCGGAAATGGCCGAGCAAAGTGCGGTAGTTCTCGCCCATCTCGACGCGCCGTCTTTCGCGCTCGGCCGAATCCGCCTCGGCGACATTGAGCGTGATCAGGCCGTTGCCATGGCCGGTCAGGATACGTCCGCCACCCGGACCGCCGCCGATCGGATCGGCGAGGAAGTCGAAGGCGAGGCCGACCTCGTCGCCGGCATTCCGCTTGGGTGCGACCGGCAGTCCGGCAGCGAGCAGTGAATAGATTGCCCGCTTCTTTGCCTCTTCGACGCGGATCCAGCGACGGCGGTTGCCATCGACCGAAAGGTCCGGGATCAACTGGTTCAGCATGCAGGCGCGACAGAAGGCATGACCTGGTTCCGCCATCCAGTTGCAAGCGCACTCGTCGGCATTGGTGCACTGGAAAACGCCGCCGGTGCCGGACAAGACGAAGCGCGCATGCCCGGGATCGTACAGCACGGAGCTGGCGCAGTTCAGGCACTGGGCGTTCTCGAAGTAGAGGCGGTGCCCGCAATGCGGACAATCGAAGAGCTTCATCCCAATCTCAAATCATCAGGTCTTAGATCGTCAGGCCCGGATATAGTGCGGAGCGGCATTTCGCCCAAACGCCCGTCAGCGGCCGGCGTTCCTGCCGATGCTATTTTGCCGCAAGCTGGGCGGCGACCATTCTCGCCACCGCCTCGCCCGATAGCCTGGCGCCGCCGCAGGTC
>NZ_RZTA01000021.1:17959-74537 GCF_004023115.1 Mesorhizobium sp. M6A.T.Cr.TU.017.01.1.1 | reverse complement strand
CGGCGAGACGCCGGGCATCGGCATCAAGGTCGGCAGCGTCTCGTCGATCAGCATGCGCCGGACGAAGGCGGCGAGCAGCGGGTCGGCGATGGCATCCGACGTGTGCTCCAGGCCCGCCAGCACTCCGAGATAGGCAAGCGTGGTCTGGGCGCCGTTGAGCACCCGCATCTTGAGGTGCTCGAAGGGGGTGACGTCGCCGACGAACGTCGCGCCAACCCGGTCCCATCGCGGCACGCGGCCGGCGAATTTCTGCTCGATCACCCATTGCCGGAACGGCTCGCCGACGACGACGGCGGCATCGCGGTAGCCGAAATGCTGCTCCACGGTCTCGATATCGGCCTCAGAGGTCGCTGGCGCGATGCGGTCGACCATGGCCGAGGGAAAGGCGACGTTGGCCGCGATCCAGTCCGACAGGCCATTGCCGCGCCGGCTGGCCAAAGCCTGCACGACGTTCTCCAGGATGATGCCGTTGGTCGGGATGTTGTCGCAGGAGAGCAGCGTCACCGGACGGCTGTGCGAGGCCATGCGCAATTCAAGCGCCCGCGCCAGAATGCCCGGCACGCTTCGCGGTTCCAGTGGATTGGCGAGATCGTGGACGACGTCCGGGTGGGTCACATCCAGCGCGCCGCTGGACGGGATATGGCAATAGCCTTTCTCCGTCACAGTCATCGTGACCATCTCGATGCCGGCGGAAGCCAGCACGTCGATCGCGGGTGCCGCACTCTCCTGGCTGTCGACAACCCTGACGATGCTGCCGATGATTCGCGCCTCGACTTGGCTGTCTTCGCGGATCAGGCGCGTGTAGAGGCCGCCCTGCCAGCCCAGCGTTTCCGACAAGTATGGTGCGCGGATGTTGATGCCGACCACGCCCCAGCGATCGAAACGGCGCGAAAGAAGATCGTCGGTGTACTCCGCCTGGTGGCAGCGGTGGAAGGCGCCGACACCGATATGAGCCATCCCCGGGACAAGTGCGGCCCGATCATAGGATGGTTTTCGGACGGAGGAAGAAAGCCGGCTAATGAGTTCTGGGCCGAGCGTTTCGGGGGGCGTTGAAGTGCTCACCGGTTCGCCCCGACGACCCATTGCTCCTGGTCGATCAGGGCGCCGGTCATCGGCCCGGAGGCGTCGGAGAGCAGGAACACGGCGAGGTTCGCCACTTCGCCGGCCGCCAGCAGCCTCCCGAAAGGCTGCGACGCATTGGCGGCGTCGAGCCAGCCTGGGCCGTGGCCCAGCGTCTCGGCCTGCATGATGCGTTCGGCCGGCGTGTCGGTCCAGCCGACATTGATGCCGTTGACGCGGATGCGGTCGAAGCGGTGCGCATTGGCGGCATTGCGGGTCAGCGTGGCGAGCGCGCCCTTGGTGGCGGAATAGACGGCCAGTTCGGGCGAGCCGCAATGCGCGTTGATCGACAGGATGTTGACGATCGCGCCGCCTTGACCTTGCTTGCGCATCTGCGTGATGGCCGCCTGCATCAGGAAGAAGGGCGCCCGCGCGTTGACGGCGAACAGCGCCGCCCAGTCGTCGAGGCCGGCATCGAGAAACGAGGCGCGGTTGGTCAGGCCGGCGGCGTTGACCAGCGCGTCGATGCGCCCGAAACGGGAAATGCAAGCCTTCACCAGTTGCGCCGGCGCCTCGGGGTCCACCAGATCGGCTGCGACGAAAGCGGTCGGCGTGCCTATCTCTGAAAGCGCTGCGGCGACTTCGGCGCCACGCACCGGCTCGCGGCCCGTGACCAGCAGGCCGCCGGCACCAGCGCGCGCCAGCGCCTCGGCGATCGCCCGGCCGATGCCTTGCGTCGCGCCGGTGACCAGCACCACCTTGTCGTCTAGCCGAAGCTCCATTCCTCCTCCCGGAATAAAGTTTCCATTTTTCTAGATATGGAACCTCAATTCCCGATAGTCAATCGCATCCGTCTCAGGCCGTGCGGCGCGCGACGACACCGTGGACAAGGGCCATGCCGACGGCGAGCGAAGCGGCAAGCGAGCGGAAGCCGGCAAAGTCGGACTCAACCACTTCCAGCCATGTGTCCGACAGCTTGACCAGGGGAGAAAACGTGCTGTCGGTGATGGTGACGATCCGCGCCTTTCGCTCATGGGCGACAGCGACGAGGTCTGGCGTGATCGAGTTGTAGGGGCTGAAGGATACCGCCAGCACGACGTCGCGCTTGCCGATGCAGCCGACCTGGTCAAGCGCGGTGGAACCGACATTGTCGACCAGCACGTTGCGCACGCCCTGTTGCGACAGAGTGAGCGAGAGATAGGTGGTGACGGGAAAGGCGCGTTTGCTGCCGATCACATAGATCAAGTCGGCTGCCGCCAGCAGGTCGACCATGCGCTCGAAGCTGGCAATGTCGAAGTTATTGTCGATGCGGCCGAGCGAAGCCTGCGAGGCGCCGACCATGCCGTTGAGAAAATGCAGATTGGCGTTGGGCTCGGTGGCCGCCCGTTCCTGTCCGTCGCGCCCCCGTCCTTCGGGCCAGGAGCCTTTGACATGGTCCTTAAAGAGACCCTGGAAATCGGAAAATCCGGCATAGCCGAAGATCTGGGCAAAACGAACAAGCGTCGAGGGCTGCACACCGGCCTGCTCGGCGACCTGCGCGATCGTGCCGAGCGCGACGTCGCTCGGATGCTGCCACAGGAAAATGGCAACCTGGCGCAGGCGTTTTGGAAAATGGACGGTGCCGGACGACAATACCGCGCGCAGTTCCTCATAGGTCTGCGGCTTGGTGTAGCCGAGCGCGGCAAGCGAGCGGCCGCGCTTGCGGGTCGCCGCCTCGTCGGCAATAGACCGTCCGGATGCTTTGCCCGCCTCACTCATGATTTGGAGGCTAGCGCGGTACGATCGTATTACAATATGGAAATTGGAAATCTTGTCGAAAGTGCTGGGGCTCGATCCGGTGATTTGGCTGACTGGAGGGCTCTCTGGTGGCCGGGCGCATTGTTCTCGGACCCCAAAATGCCTGTTGGTGTTATTTCACTGCGGTGACCCTGCCCGCCGCATCGAGGCGACAGCCGACCCGCGCCCGCCGAACTTCGATGCCGCCTTGTCTTGTGTAGTCTATTCGCACCTCGATCGGCGCCGTGAGTGCGCTCCGACGTTGACGCAAGGCGCCTGCGCTTACCGCGTGGACACCGACGGCGCCAAGCGGCGTCGCAGCGGATATGATCGCCGCGCGGCAGGCTCGCACGACCGCAGCTGGCGTACCGGGTTTCGCTTTCAGTGGTCTCAAAGATCCAAAGGGATACCCCTTCGTGGAGTCACCCTCACCGGCTTTGGAAGGCCTGAGAGCGGGTGGCAGGGCGATCGATTGCTTGCCGGTCTTGGCAGAGGCAGTGGCTGCCGTGACTGCGGCCGGACTACCGGGAGCGGTACTCGTTCCGTTTTCGGCGGACGGATCGTCGCCCACGCCGACACCCGTCGAAGGGCTAACGCCTGCGTCGAGTGATCCTGCGCCGACCGAAGCTCCAACGTTTGCTCCACCCACACCGTCGACGCTCGTGCCCACCCCCACAGATGCGCCTTGCGAGCTGGCGCTCACTCCGGCACCGACCCCGAGGCCGCCGGCCTTACCGCCTAAACCTGCGTCAAGAGCCGAGGCAGGCCCGATTGCGATCCCGATCGTCAACACGGCTGCGACGTACTTTTTCATTGTGATACTCCCCTGCGGCATACATTTCGCTCACTAGTCTTCACTGGCATAGGTCGAGCTTCACAGTGGTCGCGTCGGGAGCAATGCGGCGGGAAGAGCGATGGTTGCCGGCAGAACAGGATGTGGTGACTTTTTTGCCTTCACTTTCCGTTTTTTCGGCAAGCCCGGTTTATGGGCTGGTTGGGCGCCCGAACGCGATAGCGTACTTGCAAGTGGGGTACGTGATTTCGGCGCGCGCTCCAAAGCCGCAGTGCGACGCTTATCCTTGACGATGTCGATCGCCTCACGCGCGGCACTGAGGCTGCGGCCTAGACCGATAGCCCTTTCACGCTCTTTCTCCAGCGCCGCACTCAACTCTGCCGAGATCTGTTTTGAAGCGTCGCGTTCCTTGCGAACAATGTCGAGGTCGCGCGCAGCTAAATCTGCTCGTTCGCGTTCCAGTTCGAGTGCTTCTCCAGCTTGCTTTAGAGCGGTCTCGACCACCGATCGGTCCTTTATGGCGTTGCTCTTCTCGACCGCGGCCAGGTTTGCGCCTGTCTTAAGAGCGTCGATAGTTTGGCGAGCCGTGGTGAGTTCTTGTTCCAAGAGTTCAACCTTGTGCCTCTCCTCATCAAGCGCTTGCTTCGCAGCAACCTGAGAGGCTTCCATAGAGGGGTGCGCTCCGGCGGCCTTCTCGCGGTCCCAGAGAATGGCTTCGGCCCTAAAGTCTTCGATAACGCGCTGCGCCGTCTCCAGCGCTTCGTCTATTTGCTGCTGTTCTTTTAGGGCTTGTGCTTGCTTAGCCGCCGTGTTTGCCAGTGCGTGTGCCTGGGCGCTTGCGTCACGTGCCTCGCGCTGCATAATTTCTAGCTCCGCTCGTGCTGCGGCCAATTCGCGGCGTAAAGCCATTTCATGCTCGCCGGGCGGCGTCTGCACACCCTCCTTGAGTTGCGCGGCGCTGGCAACGCTGACTCCCGCGGCGGCGATGACGGCAACCGCGACGGAACGAAATGTGGACGAAATCTTCACGATGGGAGACTCCTCAAGATCGCCGCCTACCTAGCGCGACGGACACATGTCGAAGTCCGGCTGATAGCCACCTTCGCGGTAAAGGTTCTCTGCGACGTAGCTGCCTTTCGCCCTTTCCAGCACACCGGGTCCAAGATGGATTCCTCGGGCATCTGTAAAGACCTACTGCTGCCATCCGCGGTGCTCCTTATTTTACCCCCCGGACAGGATGATCCCGTAGACGCCTGCGAATGTCGCCCTTCATTGTGATGAAGCGACGCGCCGCGCGCGGCCAGGTGCCCGGTGTCGTCGACGACGCCCTGGCGTGAAGTTCGTCGCGGCGGCGGTTGCCTCGAATTCCGCAAGTAGGGGCCTGGACGCCTGCTTTGTTCCCATGTGTGCCGAGCATGCAGGTCCCAGAACGGTCAATAAATACAGCCGCATCTACGGCCACACGGGATGCGGCCGATTTCACCGGTGAAGGGGTTCTGTGCAGTGGCCGGCACTTGGCATCGGTCAGCGCGCGGATCGATCCAGGGGTGCAAAATAGTTGCCGTGAAAGCCAAAGGGGATGTGATGCGGGACGGAGGCCCGGGCGCGTTTGGCGAGCGTCGCGGCGTCGAGCACAAGCAGGAATGACGTGCCGGCGCCGACATCGAGCACGACGGACAACAGGACGCCGTCGTCTTCCTCGGCGCCGGTCGGCCGCGCCACATAAACAGGCTCGCCAGCATAGCAGCCCGGTTCGGCCCAGGTCGTCACGGTCGCCGGCGCGGTGGCTGAAAGCTCGACCTTGGCTATAGTGTCGAGGAAGCTGTCCGGTTCACTTTGGCCGGCTCCCCATACGCAGCGATACGATCTGCCGGCGCGGCGGGAATAGTCGATGCGCGGCAACTCGATGCGTGTGCCGCAGAGCGATTCCGGCTCGATCTCGACAGCCGCAGAAGGGCTACCGTCGAGCGGAATGCGGTACCGCGTCAAGGTCGAGGTCGGGTTGACCTGCGCTCCGGAGCGCAGCCGGTCGAGGCGCAGCTCGTCGATGATTCTCGCATCGGGATAGGCGAGGAGGTCCACCAGCAGCGCGCCGTCCGCCTCGAAGGCATTGACGTGGTGAAAGCAGAAGCACGACGCCGCCCTGGCACGGGCGGCGACAGCGCCGGTCGACTTATCGATCACTGTGAATACGGTGCCGAACTCCGGTTGCCAGCGATAGTTTGTGATGAAGGGTCTGCCTGAGAAGACGAGCTTGAGCGGGTTCACCCGAAGCGGAAACTCCGTCAGCACCAAATAGCGTTCCGACATGCCGAAGGAATGCATGTAGCTCGGCCGATCGACGGGCAATTCGGCCAGGACACGCTGCATGCCGCTTTCGTCGACGAACAGGCGATACGTGCTGCGGCGCCCCATCTCGATGACGTACGAGTAGCCGCGCTCGCCGTCGCTGTGCGGATGCGCAGTCGAGATCTGCCCCTTGATCGCCCGACTGAATTGGAGCCGGCCGTGCGTTTTGAGCGTGTGCGGATCGAAGCGGATCGGCATCGGCGTCTCGGTCAGCGCGACGATCTCGCCGGCCAGCACGGAGACATTGACATTCGCATTGTCGGTCAGCTTTGGGTTGAAGATCGCCATCACGCGGCCGAAAAGTGTGCGGCACGGATCCGTCATGAATTCGCCGCGCGCGATGCGACCCTTCTCCATCGCCTCGCAATAGGATTGCGAGCGGATGAAGCGGTTGGAATAGCGGACCGCGCCATCGCTGAAGTCGAAGGCGTGGAGCATGGCGAGACCGTCGAACCAATGCGTATAGGCTTGCCGGCCCACCTCGAATTTCGCAGGCCCGGTTCGGAGAAGCCGGCCGGTGAGCCACGCCGGCAATTCGCCTTCCACCTGCAACGGCAGTTGATCGACCTCCTGTTCGAGTGTGGTGAAGCCCAGTGCGTAACGGCCCTTCGCTTCAGGCATTCCAGCCTCCTTCACTTCGCCTGGTGCCTCCGCCCTCCCTGCCGTTTAACGCGTCAGCGTCGCCGATGTTTCGCATCCGAGCCGTAGAGCCGGACCAACTTCCTGCCAAGTTCCTGACGCAGCGGGATCAATCAGCCTCGCCAGCAGGTCGCCGATCTTGTTTGTGATCCAGACAGAACCGGGTATGGCACGATCCTGGGCGTCATAGGCCGTCGGCGCGGCGGTGAACCTTCGTCATCCGCCCGTATGCAACTGCCGCCGTGCCGGACAAGGGATGACCGGCTGAGCGAACCACAGCCCCAGCCAACGGAAAAACCGTTCGCTGGCAGCGAAATCAGATATTTGGGATATCCCGCTGGTGGAGCTGAGGAGGATCGAACTCCTGACCTCGTCATTGCGAACGACGCGCTCTCCCAGCTGAGCTACAGCCCCGTCCAGCGGATGGGCGCATTTATCGGGCGTGGCGGTTTCCTGTCAAGACGGCGTTTTGCCCAAAAAAGCCGCGCGGCGAGCCATCGACGTGGCCTGCCGCGGACAGCGGCTCTTGCCGCTTTCGCCTGCAATGGCTACATGTCGGCAACAATCGGAGACCGGCATGATAGCTCTCATTCAGACCATTGTCCTGGCGCTTGACATTTATTGGTGGATCATCATCGCTTCGGCGATTTTCTCCTGGCTCTACGCCTTCAACGTCGTCAACTCGCGCAACCAGTTCGTCGATAGCGTCAGCAACATGCTCTTCCGGCTGACCGAGCCGGCGCTGCGGCCGATCCGCCGCTTCTTGCCCGACCTCGGCGGGATCGACATTTCGCCGATCATCCTGCTTCTGATCCTGTTCTTCCTCCGGCAGTTCCTGCTCACCACGGTGGCGCCGCTGGTCGTCTGACGGCCATTCGATGACTGGGCCGTTTCGCCCGCGTAACGACGGCGTCGACCTATTCGTCCGGCTGACACCGAAAGCGGCGATGGACAGGCTCGAAGGCATCGAGATCTCGGCAGACGGGCGAAGCCATCTTAAGGCTCGCGTCCGCGCCGTGCCGGAAAACGGCGCCGCCAATCAAGCGCTCGAACGGCTGGTCGCCAAGGCGTTGGGAGTGCCGCGATCGGCCGTCTCGGTCGTCGCCGGCGGCACGGCCCGGCTGAAGACGCTGCGTATCCTCGGCGATCCGGCTGCGCTGGCGAAAGCCATCGAGGCGCTCAGCAGCGCTTGAGTCGTCTCATTCTTCGCGCCCCCTCTGTCCTGCCCGACATTTCCCCCTCGTGGCAGGGCAATCGCATTTGGATTCTTGCGAAGATGGACCCCCACCCTAACCCTCCCCACAAGGGGGAGGGAACGCTGCCGCGCGCCTCCACTTTGGTGCCGAAAGGCAGGCAATTTGTCGAGGTCAGCGCTAGCGGAAGTCTCCCTCCCCCTTGTGGGGAGGTGTTAGGGTGGGGGTGCATCGTAGAGCGAGAGCCTCGGCTTTCCACCTGCGATAACCCTGCCCACAAGGCATTGGCAGCTTTCGCTGTTCAGACCAGCCCGCGCTTGACCATCATCGCTTCGGGCGACGGCATCTTGCCGCGGAAGGCGGTGTAGAGCTCTTCCGGGTCCTTCGAGCCGCCGGCGGCATAGATGTTCTTCCTGAGCCGCTCGGCCAGCGCCGGATTGAACGGGTCGCCCGTCTCCTCGAAGGCGGCGAAGGCGTCTGCGTCGAGCACCTCCGACCACATGTAGGAATAGTAGCCGGCCGAATAGCCGTCGCCGGAAAATATGTGCCCGAATTGCGGGGTGCGATGGCGCATGGCGATGGTGTCGGGCATATCGAGCTTTTCGAGCGTTTCGGCTTCGAAACGAAGCGGCTCGTCCGGCGCATCCGGCCGCGCATGGTAGGCCATGTCGACCAGCGCCGACGCGGTGAATTCGACCGTTGCGAAGCCGGCGCCAAACGTGCGCGCCGCCAGCATCTTGTCGACCAGCGCCTTCGGCATCGGCTTGCCGGTCTTCACATGCAGCGCATGCTCTTCCAGCACCGCCGGCACGGTCAGCCAGTGCTCGTAGAGCTGCGAGGGCAGCTCTACGAAATCGCGGCTGACCGAGGTGCCCGCGACCGACGGCCAGGTGACGTCGGTCAGCATGCCATGCAGGGCATGACCGAATTCGTGGAACAGGGTCTTTGCCTCGTCGACCGACAACAGCGCGGCCTCGCCTTCCGGCGGCTTGGCGAAATTCATGATGTTGTAGATGACAGGCTTGGAGCCATCGCCGAGCTTATAGCCGGATTTCAGCGCGCTCATCCAGGCGCCAGAGCGTTTCGAGGGTCGCGCGAAATAGTCGGCCAGGAACAGCCCGCGCTCGCTGCCGTCGGCATTCCTGACGACGAAAACGCGTGCATCCGGATGCCAGGTGGCAATGCCCTTCTTTTCCTCGAAGGTGATGCCGAACAATCGTGTCGCCACGTCGAAGCAGGCTTCGATGATGCGGTCGAGCTGCAGATAGGGCTTCAACTCGGCCTCGTCGAAGGCGAATTTCTCGGCGCGCAGCTTCTCCTGATAGAAGCGCCAGTCCCACGCGGCGAATTTCTCGTTGCTGCCGGCCTCGGCCGCCAGCCGCTGCAACTCGGTCTGGTCGCTTGCGGCCTTTTCCAAGGCTTTTTCCCAGACCGGGTCGAGCAGCGTGTGCACCGCCTCCGGCGTCTTTGCCATGGTGTCGTCGAGCTTCAGGGCGGCGAAGGAAGCGTAGCCGAGCAGCTTCGCCTTCTCGGCGCGCAGGCGCAGCATGTCGCGCACCACGGCGGTGTTGTCGGTGGCGCCGCCATTCTGGCCACGCATGGTGAAGGCGCGGAAGGCGATCTCGCGCAGGTCGCGGCGCTCGGAGAAGGTCGAGAACGGCTCGTAGATCGAGCGCGACAGGGTGACGGCATAGCGGCCCTTCTGGCCGCGCATCTCGGCGGCCTCGGCCATCGCGCTTTTCAGGAATTGTGGCAGGCCGGCAAGGTCGGCCTCGTCGAGGAACAGCGCCCAGTCGCGCTCGTCGGCAAGCAGGTTTTGGCCGAAAGTGGTGCCGAGCGACGACAGTTCCTCGTCGATCGCCGCCAGCCGCTTCTTGCCCTCGGCGTTGAGCTTGGCGCCGGAGCGGACGAAACCTTTCCAGGTCTTTTCCAGCACCCGCAGCGTTTCGGCATCGAGCTTCAGGGTTTCCCGGCGCTGGTAGAGGTCGTCGATACGGGCAAACAGCCTCTCGTTCATCGAGATCGCCGAGAAATGCCGCGACATCTTTGGCGAAATGTCGCGCTCCAGCGCCTGGATCGCTTCGTTGGTATGGGCGCCGGCCCGGCACCAGAAGATCGACGATACATGGTCGAGAGCCTCACCGCCAAGCTCCAGCGCTGCGAGTGTATTCTCGACGGTCGGTGTCTCGGCATTGCCCGATATCGCCTCGATCTCCGCCTCATGCGCCTTCAATGCCGCATCGAAAACCGGAGAAAAATCGCCGTCGCCGATGCGGGTGAAATCGGGCAGGCCGAGCGGCCCTTGCCAGGTGGTCAGCGGATGGGCGGCGAGGTCGACGGCTTTCGTGGACGGCATGGACAGTCTTTCGCTGAGAGAGGGGGCTTTCGCTGAGTGGCTGTAGTAGAGGCAGGGCGGGATCATCACCGATGTAAGGCGCTGGCTTGCCGCACGCAATATCGCAGCTGCTACCCGCTCAGTAGCCGTCGCAGTTTTCCGCGATCGCCGCCTGCGAACTGGCGGTGATTTGGTTGTCGGTGATGGCGAAGGTTTCCTGCATCAGCATGTCGTTTTTGGGAAAATCATAGCAGGCGATCACCGTGGTGACGCCGCCTTCGGTCTTCTCGATCCGATGCCGGATTTCAGCCCCGGCGACAGCGCCTTTCCATTCGTCGATCGCGGCGATGAACTCCTGCTTCGTCTGGACGACGCCGAGGTCGTCGAGTTTTATCCGGACGTCGTCGGCAAGCAGGTCCGACAATTCCGTGCGATCGGCGACCAGCAGCGCCGCATACCAGCGGCCGATGAGCGCGCCGTCGTCGGCGCGGGCGGATACGATTGAAAACAGCAGCGCCGCTGCGGCCAAAGCGATCGAACGGCATACCATGCAATCCTCCTATGTCATCTCCGGCCTCTCGAAGTCACCGGTCTCCTTGTTCATCACCCAGAGCTCGCCGGTCGAGATGTCGAACCAGGCGCCGTGCAGCGACAGCCGTCCCTTGCCTTCCAGGATCGAGACGCAGGGAAAGGTCCTGAGATTGGCGATCGAATAGCGGATCGAAATGCGCTCCAGCGCGGTCTGGCGCTCCGTCGCCGTCATGAAGGTGCTGGACGACACCGTCTCGGCCGCCGGCGCAATCAGGCTCATCCATTTGCCGATGAAGTCGCCTGGCGACAAGGGCGCAGCCGTGGTGTCGAGTGCCGCGCGGATGCCGCCGCAGCGGCCATGGCCCATCACCACGATGTTCTTAACCTTGAGGCTCTGCACGGCGAACTCGAGCGCTGCCGAGGTCGAGTGGAACTGGTCGTCGGGCGCATAGGGCGGCACCAGATTGCCGACATTGCGCAGCACGAAGAGTTCGCCGGGGCCAGCGTCGAAGATCGCCTCGGGAGCCGCGCGGGAGTCGCAGCAAGCAACGATCATCGTTTCGGGGGACTGGCCCTCGCGAGCGAGCGAGCGATAGCGCCCGCTCTCGGCGAGATAGCGGCCGCTCATGAAATTGCGATAGCCGGTGAGCAGATGGTCAGGGAGATGAGGCATGGGCGGCGTCTGGAGCCTTTCCGGGTTAGGCGGCAGCTCTTTTAAGTCAGAAAGGCTCTAGCGGCAAAAGCCGGTCGCGAGCAATGCCGAATCGCGGATGGCTGGCTGCTATAGGGATGCAGCAAACAGGGCTCGGCCTGGTAAGACCAATATCTTTGCAAGCCAGATTGTCATGCCCAAATGGCGACAGGGATGCCAAAACGGTCGACGAGCGGCGGATCCGGACACGGCCTTGCCTCGCCGCCGGCGATGCGGCCGGCGATCAGCATCATCACTGCGGCGTCGAGAAAGTCGTCGGCAGCAGCGCCTCGCGGCGGCATCCGGTCGAGAAAGTCCCTGATATAACCGTGCCGGCAAAGCAGCGCCTTGCGTTCCGCCATGCCGGCCGGGTTGATGGCGCCCTTGATCTTCTTCGGCAAGCGCATCGCGTGGTCGTCATTCAGCCGGCAGAAGGCGACTTCCGGATGCGATTCGAAGACGCGGCTGCGCAGTTCGGGACGCGCGATCAGCACGGCATCGATTTCGCGGATCTTGGCAAAGATGCCGAAGGCCTGGATCGAGACGCCGCGCGGCGGATTGGAGGTCGCCTTCGCCACCTTGCTTGCCTGGCGATGCGCGGCATACCAAGCCTCGATCGTGGTAAAGCCATCTGTATGCGCGTAAAGCGCTGCACGCGAGGGGATGGCGAAGACGCTGGATTGCCTGTTACCGAGCAGCGGCCGCACCAGCGCCTCCGGCCCGCGTCCGCCCTTCTGCGAGAGTTCGGGCAGGCCAATCGGCATGTCGACGGCGACCGTCACATCGGCCGGCAATGCGTCGAGAAGTGCTGCGAAGCTGGGAAAAACGGTTACTGAGGGCGCAGCACCCGGGTTACGAGGTGTCGAACCGGGATCGCGGCGAACGGCGATCCAGCCGGCCTTGCAGCCGTCGACACCGACAAAAGTCACGCCCTTTTGTCCCGCCCCGGATGCAGGAGATGGCGAAGCTGCACCATCGCCATCGGGTGCGACAGGCTCTGCGCATCGGTTTCGAGCTGCAATTCATCGCCGCCGCGCTTGGCGGTGCGCGCCAGGATCTCGTAGACCGCCGCCGTGGTCGACTGCAGTGCCTTGATCGCAGGCTGGCCGGACAGGATGCGTGCCAGATAGACGGCCGCCGTCAGGTCACCGAGCCCATTGGGCGGCTTGTCGATCAGGCGATGCTCGGCCAGTAGCGCCTGGTTGCCGTTGAGCAGCAGATTGCCGGTGCCGCCGGCCATCATCGCCGGCGCCGAAGTGACCAGCATGGTCGACGGCCCGGCATGAAGGGCGGCCGCTATCACCGCTTTCAGATCGGGCAGCGGCGCTCCCGCCATCCATTCCAGCTCGTAGCGGTTGGGCGTGGCGATGTCGGCGATCGGCATCAGCCGGTCGCGCATGGCAATGGCGGTGGTCTCCGGCACATAGAGCCCGCCCGAATCGCCCATCACCGGATCGCAGATATAGACGGCATCCGGCGTCTTCGCCTTGACCGCGCCGACCAGCGAGGCGACGGCGTCGGCCTGGCCGCCTTCACCGAGATAGCCGGACAGCACCGCGCCGACCTCACCCAGCCACGGCGCGCGCTCGAGATCGGCCATCAGCGCCTTGAATTGATCGAGCGGCGGCACGATGCGCGTCGCCCGTCCATGGCCCGGATGCCAGGGCAGGATGACGGTCGGCACCGCCCACACCGGAAAGCCCAGCGTCTCCAGCGCAAAGACCGCGGCGCGGTTGCCGACCGAGCCGCGCGCGACATGGCTGGAGATGACGATGACCGCGCGCGGCGCGTCGTGTTCTTCGGTGCTCACGAGGTTCCTAACTTTGGCTGATGAAAAGCACGAGCCAGATCAACAGGCCAATGGCGATAACGAGCCCTAGCGCCCGGCCAATGCGCGTGCCCCAATATTCGATCGGGTCCGACTGGTCGGTGTCTGCAGCAGTGACGTGATCGCGCGCGCCCTTCGCGGTCCGCGCAATGAACGAGGTGCCGCCCGGGTCGGTCTCACGTGCCACGCGCTCGATGATGCGGCGCGATTCGTCGTCGCTGTCCTGGCGTCCCGCCATGGCGAATGTCCTGTCTTTCGCGGCGACTTTAACCCGTTCGCCCGGCCAATCACAGGGCCTTGCAGCGAATGATAAAGAACCAGTAACGCTTCCGGGCGGAGGTCATGTTCTTGCGCGCGGATTGTGGTAATGCTTCGCCTGTCAGTCTTATTGAGGGATCTTACCATGCTTGCCCAGCGTCTTTCCTCCCCTTTCGTCTTCCGCAACCTGCCGGCCTTGCTGATGATGGCGATCGTGCTGCCGCTGCTTGCCGGCTGTGGCTACAACACCATCCCGACGGCGGAGGAAAACGCCAAGGCCGCATGGAGCCAGGTGCTGAACCAGTACCAGCGCCGCGCCGACCTCATTCCCAATCTGGTCGAAACGGTCAAGGGCTATGCCGCGCACGAAAAGGATACGCTCGATGCCGTGGTCGAGGCGCGCGCCAAGGCGACGCAAGTGACGGTGACGCCGGAAACGCTGAGCAATCCGGAGGCCGTCAAGAATTTCCAGGACAGCCAGGCCGGCCTGACCAGCGCGCTGTCGCGGCTGCTGGCGGTGGTGGAGAATTATCCCGACCTCAAGGCCAACCAGAATTTTCTGGCGCTGCAGGCGCAGCTTGAAGGCACCGAAAACCGCATCGCGGTCGCCCGCCGCGACTATATCCAGGCGGTGCAGGAGTACAATCTGACGCTGAAGACCTTCCCGTCGGTGGTTTGGGCAACCCTGTGGTTCCGCGGCAACCAGCCGTTCGCCAACTTCACCATCGAGGAAGACAAGATGCAGACGCCGAAGGTCGATTTCGGCACGACGCAGGGCGGGTGACGAACAGCTGGTGAGCGTGGTCCCTATTGGCCTTGCACTCCGTCGCGCCCCCCTCTGTCCTGCCGGACATCTCCCCCTCAAGGGGGGAGATTTGCAGCTTCGACCCCGCCGCCAATCTTGCAACGTTGGAGATTGGCGAAGGCAGGAATGACATCCAATCTCCCCGCTTGAGGGGGAGATGTCCGGCAGGACAGAGGGGGGCGCGACGGAGTGGCAACCTCTCGCTTCTAGGCGTCACTCTAGTTCTGCTTTGCCTTAGCCTCTTCCTCCCCCTCACCGCTCTCGCCGCCGAATTGCCTGCCCTGACCGGGCGGGTTGTCGACAATGCCGGTATCATCGACGCCGCGACCAAGGCGGCGCTGACCCGGAAGCTCGCCGATTTCGAGGCCAAGGGTTCGGACCAGATCGTCGTCGCGACGATCGATAGCCTCGACGGCGAGGAGATCGAGCCCTACGCCAACCGGCTGTTCCGCGCCTGGAAGCTCGGCCAGGCCGGCGAGGACAATGGCGTGCTTTTGCTGGTCGCCCAGAACGACCGCAAGATGCGCATCGAGGTCGGCTACGGGCTGGAAGGCACGCTGACCGACCTGCACACCAAGCTGATCATCGAAAACGACATGGTGCCCGCCTTCCGCGCCGGCGATTTCTCCGGCGGCATAGCCAAGGCCGTCGACGACATGGTCATGGTGTTGGAAGGCAATCCCGAAGAGCTGGAAGCGCGCGGGACCCGCAACCAGCAGGCGCCATTCAACACCGACGATCTGTTCTTTGCGATCTTCATAAGCATCTGGGCAATCATCTTCTTCGGCAGCATCGCCGCCTCCATCCTGCCGCCGATCTTCGGCCAGAAGATCGGTCCTGGCCGCTATCGCTGGCTGGGCATGACCTTCGAGCCGAGCCGGCGGTCTTCCAGCGGCTGGTCGGGAAGTTCCGGCGGGGGATGGTCGTCGGGTTCAGGCGGTGGCGGCTTTTCCGGCGGCGGTGGCTCGTCCGGCGGCGGCGGCTCCTCGGGAAGCTGGTGACGACATGACAAGACGCGCCATCCGTTTACCAGGTTCCGGCCGTTTTGCCGCTACGATCGGCGCCGTCTTGGTGACCATGGCGGTGGTGCTTGTCGGCTTCACCGCATTCGCCGCCGAATTGCCTGCCCTGACCGGGCGGGTTGTCGACAATGCCGGTATCATCGATGCCGCGACCGAGGCGGCGCTGACCCGGAAGCTTGCGGATTTCGAGGCCAAGAGCTCTGACCAGATCGTCGTCGCGACGGTTCCTAGCCTCGACGGCGAGGAGATCGAGCCCTACGCCAACCGGCTGTTCCGCGCCTGGAAGCTCGGCCAGGCCGGCGAGGATAATGGCGTGCTTTTGCTGGTCGCCCAGAACGACCGCAAGATGCGCATCGAGGTCGGCTACGGGCTGGAAGGCACGCTCACCGACCTGCACACCAAGCTGATCATCGAAAACGACATGGTGCCCGCCTTCCGCGCCGGCGACTTCTCCGGCGGCATAGCCAAGGCCGTCGACGACATGGTCATGGTGCTGGAAGGCAATCCCGAAGAACTGGAAGCGCGTGGCGAACGCAATCCGGCCGCCAACAATTCCATCGATCCCATCGTCGCGCTGTTCATCATCGTGTGGGCAATGCTGTTCTTAGGCGGCCTAGCGATGGCGGTCCTGCCGCCGATCTTCGGCACAAAGCTGTCGCCGGGCGTGTACAAATGGCTGGGCATGACATTTCGCTACGGTCAAAGATCGGGTTCCGCGTCCTCGGGCGGCGTCTGGACAACCGGCACCGGCAGCGGCTGGTCATCGGGCCGCTCCAGCGGCGGCTGGTCGTCGGGCGGTGGTGGCGGCGGGTTTTCGGGCGGCGGCGGCTCGTCCGGTGGTGGCGGTTCTTCAGGAAGCTGGTGAGACACAACATGGCAACACGACCGATCAGCCCCGAGGATCATGACCGCATCGCCAAAGCGATCCGCGCCGCCGAGACAAAGACCGACGGCGAAATCTACTGCGTGGTGGCCTATGCCAGCGACGGCTATTTCTTTCCGGCCGCCTTCATGGCGACATTGGCCATGCTCGTCGTCAGCCTCGCCGTCAGTTACGGGCTGGAAGCCTGGTGGCTGTCGATCCGCTTGCCGCATTTCGTCATCGCCCAGCTTTTGGCGCTGGCCTCGGTGCTTGCCCTGTTGTGGGCGCTGCCCGGCTTGCGCATTCATCTGGTGCCGAGACGGCTGCGCTACCAGGCCGCGCACGCCAATGCGATAAAGCAGTTCCTCGCCCGCAACGTCCACCGCACCACGGCGCGCACCGGCGTGCTGGTCTTCGTCTCCATTGCGGAACGCTACGCCGAGGTGGTCGCCGACAGCGGCATCGACAGCCGTGTCGGCCAGGATGTCTGGGACAGCGTCGTCCGCGACCTTACCGCACATGCCGGCGACGATCGTCTCGCCGACGGCTTCATCAAGGCAATCGAAGCGACGGGCGCGGTGCTGGCCGAGCATTTCCCAGTTTCTAACGGCGACAGCAACGAGCTCGACGATCATCTGGTCGAAATCTGAGAGCCTGCCTGTAAACGCTACTCTGCCGGACGCCTGACGCAGTTTTCTGCGCTTCCGATGCTCACGGACCCAAATGTCCGCTGCGCTTCGGTTCTCGAAAACCACGCCATCCGCCTCGGCAGAGCGCATTTTCAGACAGGCTCGCGGGCCTTCCGATGGCCTGTGCGAAAGCGGGGGGAGCCGCTTACCGGACTCTTGCAATCGGGCGATGCGGGTTTATGGTTAACCAATCATGAAGACGCTGAGCATCGATATCAGGAAAGCCGAGCCGCGCGATGCAAGCGCCATCGCCGACGTGCACCTGCTGGCCTGGCGCGGCGCCTATGCTGGCATCATCCCGCATCGCACGCTGACATCGATGATCAACCGCCGCGGCGCCGAGTGGTGGGCGAACGCCATCCGTCGTGCCGCCACCGTCCTGGTCGTCGAGATCGGCGGCAAGATCGCCGGCTACGCCACGATCGGCAAGAACCGCGCCCGCGAGCTCAAGCAGCAGGGCGAGATCTACGAACTTTACGTGCGCCCGGAGTATCAGGGCATCGGGCTCGGCAGCCGGCTATTTTCAGCCGCACGAGCGCGACTGGCAGACCACGGGCTGAAAGGCATGGTGGTGTGGGCGCTGGAGGACAACCAGAACGCGCTCACCTTCTATGCCGGCGCCGGTGGCCGCGACGTCGCCGAGGGCGTCGAGATCTTCGAGCAGAAGGCGCTGAAGAAGGTTGCCTTCGTCTGGGAATGACGGCTCAACGCTCCTCCCGCTAAAACCCTCAGTCTGTTTTCAGTACCATTCGCCGCATTGCACCATGCGCCACCGCCCGCTATCGGTTTCCAATCGAAAGAGGGACAAAAGCCATGCGTATCGAAGCCATCGCCATCGGAAAGAACCCGCCGGAGGACGTCAACGTCATCATCGAAGTGCCGATCGGCGGCGAGCCGATCAAGTATGAGATGGACAAGGAGGCCGGCACGCTGTTCGTCGACCGCTTCCTGCACACCTCGATGCGCTATCCCGGCAATTACGGTTTCGTGCCGCACACGCTGTCGGGTGACGGCGACCCGATCGACGTGCTGGTCTGCAACACGCGCGCGCTGGTGCCGGGCTGCGTCATCAATGTGCGGCCGATCGGCGTGCTGGTGATGGAGGACAATTCCGGCCAGGACGAGAAGGTCATCGCGGTGCCTTCGCCCAAGCTGACGCTACGTTATCAGAACGTCACCGAATACACGCAGCTGCCAGACATCACACGCGACCAGGTGCAGCATTTCTTCGAGCACTACAAGGATCTCGAACCCGGTAAATGGGTCAAGATCGAGGGCTGGCACGATGCCGCCTACGCCAAGAAGATGATCGTCGAGGCGATCGAGCGGGCCAAGGCAAGCAAGTAGGCTACCGGCGTACCCGTCGGAACTAGGCTTCTTTTAGTTCGAGCATGATTTTCGGGATCATGCTCAATTGTCGACGCGGCCGAAAGCGGGCGCGTTGCCGATGACGACGCGCTTGTCCTTGCCGCAGGCAAAGGTCCGCGCCTTCTCGTCGGCGAGCTTGCGGGCCTGGTCGTTGGCACTGGGATTGCCGGTGGCCAGCACCAGGCCGACGGTGCAGCCCTCATAGTTCTCCGGCTGGGCGACCTTGGCGACGATCAGCACGTCGGTCGGTTTGTTCTCCCCCTCGGGATCGCTGATCGAGCGACGGTGGATGACCGCGAAAGGAATGGCGAGGTCGCCGTTCGTCTCGATGCGCCACTCGAGTTTTGGTCCAGCCGAATTAAGCCCGACAAAACTTTCCCAGACCGCGGTCATGTCGCTGGGCGGAAAACCATAGAACAGCGATTCCCGGGCGTCGTCGTAAGAGATCAGCACTGGGTAGCCGCGATAGCCCGAACAGACGAGACTGGCCCAGTCGCCGTCGCCTTCCTCGGCCTGCGCGTAGGTCACGCAGTCCTTCTTCCCGTCAAGATCGGTGTAGGCACTAGAAAGATCGCCGGCCTGGGCAGCCTGGCAGAGGCCGGCGAGGGCTAGCGAAATCATCAAAAGGGCTCGCATCGCAGGCAACTCCGTTTCGGGCTGCCGTAGCGTATCGTCAAACGCTATTTCTGCAAGCTCGCTTCGATCAGCAGATCGGCGTTGCGGGCCACCGATTTTGCCGGTCCGCCGGCACCGAACAACTGCCCGCTTATATAGGCGCCCTCGATCAGGAGCAGCAGCCCGTCGCCCAGCGTATCGGCGTCGCCGGCACCCATTGCCGCCGCCATGGCGCGCAGGCGTCGGCGCAGTTCCTGCTTGTTGGCCTCGCTCACCACGCGGGCCGGGTGGCCATGTTCGGGATACTCGACGGCCGCATTGGTCATGCCGCAGCCGCGATAGTCCGGTTTTTGCGTGCGCTTGCCGATGCGGGTCAGGAAGGCGGCGATCTGCGCGCGCGGATCGCCGGGATGGGCAGCCACCGCCTCGTCGAAGCGGGCCCAGAACTCGAGGTCGTATTGCCGGAGATAGGAGGCGGCCAATTCGTCCTTGGAGGGAAAGCTGCGATAGAGGCTGGGCTTGGTGACGCCGGCACGCCGCACGATCTCGTCGACACCGATCGCCCTGATGCCTTGCCGGTAGAACAGGTCGCGGGCAACGCGAAGGATTTTTTCGCCGGCGCGGGGCGGGGCTACTTCATCCGCTTTGATCGTTGGTTCAATGCTTTTCATCTAGGACGTGCCGTGGCCTGCTTGACAATGTTACCGATCGGTACGTATACCTCGGTGCAATTGCAACGTACCGGTCAGTAACATGATAGCTCAATCCCGCCCGTTTGGCCAGCGCTATGCTTTCGTCGTGGTCGCCGTCATTTTCCTCTGCCTGCTGATCGCGGCGGGCCTCCGTTCGGCTCCCGCCGTCATGATGCTGCCGCTGGAGGAGAGTTTCGGCTGGCGGCGCGATGTCGTCTCGCTCGCCGCGGCTATCGGCATCTTCCTCTACGGCCTGACCGGGCCGTTTGCCGCGGCACTGATGGAACGGATCGGGCTGCGCCGCACGCTGCTGGCATCGCTGGTGGTGATGTCGGGCTCGACGGCGCTCAGCCTGTTGATGACCCAGCCGTGGCACCTGCTTCTCACCTGGGGCGTATTCTCGGGCGTCGGTTCGGGCGCAGTGGCCACGGTGCTTGGCGCCACCATCGTCAACCGCTGGTTCAAGACCAATCGCGGCCTGGTGATGGGACTGATGTCGGCCTCCGCCGCCACCGGCTTGCTGGTGTTCCTGCCACTGCTCGCCGCGCTCGCCCAGTCGGGCGGCTGGAAGCCGGTCGCCATCGCCATTGCGGTGGCCACCGCTTGCCTGGTGCCGCTGGTCTATCTGCTGGTGCCGGAGCGTCCGGCGTCGATCGGCATGGTGCGCTACGGCGCTGAGCCCGACGACGTGCCGCCGGTTCCACCGGCCTCGCAGGGCAATTTTCTCACCCACACGCTCACCACGCTGCGCCGTGCCGCCGGCACCCGCGTGTTCTGGTATCTGTTCGCCACCTTCTTCATCTGCGGCTTCACCACCAATGGACTGGTCGGCACGCACCTGATCGCGTTTTGCGGCGACATGGGTATCGGCCAAGTGCAAGCCGCCGGCCTGCTGTCGCTGATGGGCATTTTCGACCTGATCGGCACGACGCTGTCGGGCTGGCTCACCGACCGCTTCGATCCCCGCAAGCTGCTCGGCGTCTATTATGCGATCCGCGGCCTGTCGCTGATCTATCTGCCTTATTCCGGCTTCTCGTCGACCAGCCTGATCATCTTCGCCGTGCTCTACGGATTGGACTGGATCGCCACCGTGCCGCCGACGCTCAGGCTGTCGAACGAGGCGTTCGGCGATCGCAGTGGGCCGATCGTCTTCGGCTGGATCGTCGCCGGCCACCAGGTGGGTGCTGCGACCGCCGCCTTCTTCGGCGGCACGATGCGTGAATTGCAGGGCAATTACGAGCTTGCCTTCCTCATCGCCGGCATGACGGCAATAGCCGCAGCCTGCATCTCGCTGTTGATCAACACCAGCCGTCCGGCCTTCGAGCCCGAACCGCAGGCGGCTTGAGCTGCGACGGCCGAGCGCTAATCTCCCCCCTTGAGGGGGAGATGGCCGCGACGCGGCCAGAGGGGGTCGGTCCGACCGGGCTCGGCCCCTTATCGCAGACGCAGGAGGTTGGCGCTTCACGCGAGACGACCCCCTCTGTCGCCTTCGGCGACATCTCCCCCTCAAGGGGGGAGATCACCTGTCCATTGTTATCAAACCTTCATGGTTTCGAGATGTGCCTGAAACATTGACGCTGGACCTTGGCGGCGACGTTCAACGCCATCCAGGAGACAGCCATGAACAAAATTTCGATGACGCGGCGCGCTTTCGTCACGTCGGCGAGCGCCTTTGGCCTCGTCGGCGCCTCGGGCCTCGCGCTTCCCTACTATTCCCGCGCCAATCAGCGGCCGGCGTTCACCCATGGTGTCCAGTCCGGCGACGTCGACGCCACCAGCGGCATGGTCTGGACGCGCACCGATCGCCCGTCGCGCGTCATGTTCGAAGTATCGTCGACGGAGAATTTCGCCAACGCCGTCCGCCTTGCGCCGCTCGATACGTCGCCGGCCAGCGACTATACGGTGAAGCGGCTGCTGACCGACCTCGCCTCGGACCAGGATATATTCTACCGGATGATTGCGGCCGATCTTGCCGACATCAACGCCGTCTCCGAGCCGATCGTGGGCCGTTTCCGCACGGCGCCGGCTTCGAAGCGTGACATCCGGTTCGCCTGGTCGGGCGACACCGCCGGCCAGGGTTGGGGCATCGACGATACAGGCATGAAGACCTATGCCACGATCGGCAAGCACACGCCCGACTTCTTCCTGCATTCCGGCGACACCATCTATGCCGACGGCGCGATGAAGGACGAGGTCGACCTGCCCGGTGGCGGCAAGTGGAAGAACAACGTCCTCATCGACGAAAAGCGCAAGGTTGCCGAGACGCTGGACGAGTACCGGGGCCAGTGGAAGTACAATTTGATGGACGGACATGTGCTGGGGCTCAACGCCATCTGCCCGACCTTCTACCAGTGGGACGACCACGAGGTGGTGAACAACTGGTCGGATTCGAAGGACCTGAGCGCCCACGACCGCTACTCGGAAAAAAACATCCATGTGCTGGCGGCACGCGCGGCACGCGCCTTCCACGAGATGACGACGATCCGCTACGAGCCGTCGGAACCGGGCCGCGTCTATCGCAAGATCGCCTACGGGCCGCTGCTCGACGTGTTCTTCCTCGACATGCGTTCCTATCGCGGCGCCAATGGCCTTGGCATGCAGGATACGATGACCCCGCAATCGCGCATTCTCGGCGAACAGCAGACCAAATGGCTGAAGCGCGAACTGGCAAACTCCAACGCGACCTGGAAAATCATCGCCGCCGACATGCCGCTCGGTCTCGTCGTCTGGAACGACGCCACCAAGAAGGCCGGCGCCGAGGCCGTCAGCAATGGCGACAATGGCCCGGCCAAGGGCCGCGAGCTGGAAATTGCCGACCTCCTTCGCTACATAAAGAACGCTGGTATCAGCAACACCGTCTGGCTGACCGCCGACGTGCACTACACGGCGGCCCACTACTACAATCCAGACAAGGCGCAGTTCCAGGACTTCAATCCGTTCTGGGAGTTCGTCTCGGGTCCGCTCCATGCCGGCACGTATGGACCCAATGATTTCGACATGACCTTCGGCCCGGAGCTGAAATTCATCAAGGCGCCAACTGCCGAGCAGGGGCAGAACCTGCCACCGTCGGCCGGCCTGCAGTTCTTCGGCCTCGTTGATATCGACGGCGCCACTGAACAGATGACTGTGCGGCTTATGGACCGCGACGACAATGAACTCTACAAGGTCGCGCTCGATCCGGTGCGATCGGCGTGAGCCAAACCATGATCCCGAAAAAGTGGGAACCGGTTTTCGGAGAAGATCATGGTCAAACAAGAAGATAGAGCCCCATCCCGATTCTGTCGGGATGGATCAGGCTCTAGTCCGGATAGCAGACGGTTGGAATCTTAGGCCAGACCGCGCTGTCGCAGCCGGCATTTTCCTGCCTCTGCTTGAAGGCGGCGCTAACCGGCCCGGTCACTACCGGGTCGACGCCATCGGGCGCATCGGCAAACAACTGCTCCGCCGAACGCGTATCGGACGGCAGGGCAGGCGGCGTCTCCTTCAGCGTCGCGGCCGACTGCGCCGCGCCTGCCGCAAGCAGAACGGCGAGGGCTGCCCATGCAAGGATTGGCCGGTATCTGATGCCCGTATTGGTCATGAAATTTGAACTGTCCCGACCCTGAAAGGTTCCGCTTTGGTTAATAATTTCATTTCACACCAAGACGCTTAAGATTTGGTGACCATGTATTTGGTGGCACGCCTCCTCTTTCGCAATTGCGAAAAACCCTGTATGAGCCGCCCAACCGAAAGAGGCAGCGCCGTTTGGCCTGCTGCCTGCAACGCTCCCGAGACCACAACATGAAAATTCGTAATATCGCGATCATCGCGCACGTCGACCATGGAAAAACCACCCTCGTCGACCAGCTTCTGAAGCAGTCCGGCTCGTTCCGCGACAACCAGCGCGTCGCCGAACGCGCCATGGATTCGAACGACCTCGAAAAGGAACGCGGCATCACCATCCTGGCCAAGGCGACGTCGGTCGACTGGAAGGATACCCGCATCAACATCGTCGACACTCCCGGCCACGCCGATTTTGGCGGCGAGGTGGAGCGCATCCTGTCGATGGTGGATTCGGCCATCGTGCTAGTCGATGCCGCCGAGGGGCCGATGCCACAGACCAAATTCGTCGTCGGCAAGGCGCTCAAGGTCGGATTGAAGCCGATCGTCGTCATCAACAAGATCGACCGGCCGGACGCCCGTCACGTCGAGGTGGTCAACGAAGTGTTCGACCTGTTTGCAGCGCTCGACGCGACCGACGAGCAACTCGACTTCCCGATCCTTTACGGTTCAGGCCGCGACGGCTGGGTCTCGGAAAACCCCGAAGGGCCGAAGGACCAGGGCCTCTCGCCGCTGTTCGACCTCGTCATCAAGCACGTGCCGGCGCCGACCGTTCATCCCGGCCCGTTCCGGATGATCGGCACCATCCTGGAGGCCAATCCGTTCCTCGGCCGCATCATCACCGGCCGCATCGAATCCGGCACGCTGAAATCCAACCAGGCGGTCAAGGTGCTGCACCATGACGGCACCCAGGTCGAAACCGGCCGCATCTCGAAGATCCTGGCTTTCCGCGGGCTCGAGCGCCAGCCGATCGACGAGGCGCAGGCGGGCGACATCGTCGCCATTGCCGGCCTGTCGAAAGGAACCGTCGCCGACACGTTCTGCGACCTGTCGGTGACCGAGCCGCTGCATGCGCAGCCGATCGATCCGCCGACCGTGACGATGTCGTTCCTCGTCAACGACAGCCCGTTGGCTGGCACCGAAGGCGACAAGGTGACCAGCCGCGTCATCCGCGACCGCCTGCTGCGCGAGGCCGAAGGCAATGTCGCGCTGAAGATCGAGGAATCGCCTGATAAGGATTCGTTCTTCGTCTCCGGGCGAGGCGAATTGCAGCTTGCCGTGCTGATCGAGACGATGCGCCGCGAAGGTTTTGAGATTGCCGTGTCGCGTCCGCGCGTCGTCATGCAGAAAGGCGACAATGGCGAATTGCTGGAGCCGGTCGAGGAAGTCGTTATCGACGTCGACGAGGAGCACGCCGGTGTCGTCGTGCAGAAGATGTCGGAGCGCAAGGCCGAGATGGTCGAGCTGCGCCCGTCAGGCGGCAACCGCCAGCGCATCGTCTTCCACGCGCCGACGCGCGGCCTGATCGGCTACCAGTCGGAGCTGTTGACCGACACGCGCGGCACCGCTGTCATGAACCGGCTGTTCCATGCCTACGAGCCCTACAAGGGCGAGCTGCCGGGCCGCACCAACGGCGTGCTGATCTCCAATGAACAGGGTGAATCGGTCGCCTATGCCATGTGGAACCTGGAAGACCGCGGCCCGATGGTCATCGATCCGGGCGTCAAAGTCTATCAGGGCATGATCATCGGCATCCATTCACGCGACAACGACCTCGAAGTGAACGTGCTGAAGGGCAAGAAGCTGACCAACATCCGCGCCGCCGGCAAGGACGAAGCCGTGAAACTGACGCCGCCGATCCGCATGACGCTGGAACGCGCTCTGGCCTGGATCCAGGACGACGAGCTGGTCGAGGTGACGCCGAAGACCATCCGCCTGCGCAAGCTCTATCTCGACCCGAACGAGCGCAAGCGTTTTGAGAAGTCGGCGAAAGTGGTCGGCGCGGCGTAAGCTTTTTTCTCCGGAAACAATTATCGAGGGAGGGAGTGTTGCTCCCTCCCTTTTTTACCCGCCGGCGGCCGAGATGATGGCGTCGCGGTCGGTTTCGCCGGCCAGATCGATGCGGATCGCCGTTCCCGCGCGTGCCGGCTTGCGTAAGGCTTTGGCCCCGTCCGGACCAACGACCAGCAATCGCTTCTCGTCCCAGGCCTGAAGCCGCGATCGCGAGATGCCGAGTTCACCGGCGAGCAACCGGTCGAGCCGCAGCGCTGTCGGCATCTCCAGCCCGAGCTGGAGTTCGAGAGCGGTGGTGTTTTCCGGTCTGTCCCCAAGCACCTCCTTATGAACGGCGGCTTCGGGAAATTCCTCGACGCGCCCGATCCTGCTTCGCAGTGCGACAATATCGAAGGCATGGCGACGCGCCAGGGCCGGGTCGTTGCTTTCGAGCGCCTGCAGCAGCGCAGGCTCAATGTTGCGGCGATAGCATCGCTCCAGAATGCCGAAATTCCAGGAATTGTCGCAATCGACGCAGCGGTAGATCAACCACGCATCGATGCGTTTGCCATTGGCGTTGACGCGGAATTTCCCGCTGCTGTGGTACGCCTTCAGGCCACTGCAGCGATTGCAGTTGATGTGAGGTCGAGGCGCGGTTTTGGGTGCGATCGCCCAGCGGATACGCAGTATCGAGAACATGCCGAAAAGCCCTTCCCGTCGGGAAGTTCGTCAGATCGGCGATGTCGAGATGCCCATGCGGGCACGGCGTGGCGAGAGGCTGCGATGGTCGGAAATCAGGTGTCGCGGGTGATTGTGCGCGACAGCAGTTCAGCAGTGCCAAACCGGTCTCGAACCGCCACCCTGAGGAACACATGATATGAAACAGACGCCGCGAAAAGCGGCGCCATGCATTGTGTCGGGGGAGTTGACGAGACCGGCGGTTACGTAGGCAAAGTGAAGCTCAAAAATGTGTCGGGACGAAACTTCTAGCTGCGACGCGTCGGGTCGACAAGCCCCTTCTATTATCGATGCTACCGCCGCGGGGGCACTTGCGCTAATATCGAGCAATCAACGTCCCAAGCAAAGATCCCGGTCATGCACTTCACCTCGCTTCTGATCTTCGCCGCCGCCCTTTTCGTCGCCGCTGGCTCGCCCGGCCCGTCGATTGCCGCTCTGGTGGCGCGGGTCATCGCAAAGGGCTTTCGCGACGTGTTCCCGTTCCTGCTCGCCATGTGGATCGGTGAGGGCATCTGGCTGTCGCTGGCGGTGTTCGGACTGGCGGTGGTGGCGCAGACCTTCCATCTTGCCTTCGTCGTGCTGAAATGGGTCGGCGTCGCCTATCTCGCCTACCTCGCCTGGAAGATGTGGACTGCCCCGGTCGAGGCGCGTGAGGGCGAGATGCCGCGCGAGGAGTCGGCCATCAAACTGTTCTTTGCCGGGATGGCGGTGACACTCGGCAATCCCAAGATCATGATGTTCTATCTGGCGCTGCTGCCGACCATCATCGATCTCGCCTCGGTGACGGTCGTCGGCTGGGTCGAGCTGACGCTGACCATGGCCGTGGTTCTGGTCGCCATCGATCTCGCCTGGGTGCTCGCGGCGGCGCAGGCGCGAAAGCTGTTGAAGAGCAAGCGGGCGATGAAGATCGCCAACCGCGTCAGCGCTGGCACCATGGCCGGCGCTGCGGCGGCGATCGCGGCGCGGTCCTGAGCCGGCGCGTCAACTCATTTCGATGATCGGCGCGATCTCGACGCTGAAACCCGGGTCCGTCAGGATAGGACAATCCTTGGCTTTGGCGACGGCATCGTCGATGTCTTTCGCTTCGATGATTGTATAGCCGGCGGTCGGATTGCTGCCGCCATTGTTCTCGACCTTGCCGCCGGGCAGCACGGTCTTCGACATGCCGACCGGATTGCCGCCGTCGACAACGGCCGAGCCAAGCTTGCCGTACCAGCCGTTCCAGGCATCCATCGCTGCTTTCCGCTCGGCCTCGTCGGTCGGCATCTTGCCCGAGCCGTGATAGACGTAGAGAAACTTCGCCATGGTCTCCTCCCTTGATCGCGGCATCGAACCGGCATGCGGTCACGCCGCAGGAGCGATCATCGGACCAAACCGGCAAAGACGCAACGAGAATGCGCGATAGCTAATATACAGATGACTCGCACATCACCGCGCCATCGCGTGGTATTCATCGTTCGGCCGCATGTCGACTGCCGCTGCCACCCGGTTCGACATGTTGAAGAAGGCGGCGGTCGAGGCGATGTCCCAGATGTCGCGGTCGGAAAAGCCAGCTTCACGCAGCGCTGCCCGGTCGGCTTCGACGATCTTCGCCGGCTGCTCGGTCAGCTTCACCGCGAATTCGAGCATCGCCTTCTGTCTCGCGGAAAGATCGGCGGCGCGGAAATTCATCACCATCATCTCGCCGAAGGCCGGGTCCCCTGAAAGCTGGCGCACCGCCGCGCCATGGGCGGCGAGGCAATAATAGCAGTGGTTGATGGAGGAGACGGCCACCGCGATCATCTCGCGCTCCAGCTTCGACAGGCCGGATTGGCCCAGCATCAACTCGTTGTACATGTCGGTGAAGGCACGCAGCTTCGTCTCGTCGAAGGCGTAGGCCAAAAGCACATTGGGAACGAGGCCGAGCTTCTCCTCGCATTTGGCGAAATAGGCTTTTGTCGCTTCGCTCCGCTCCGCGGGTGCGAGATCGAGTGCAGTGATTTTGTCAGTCATGGCGGATTTTCTCCTTATTTTCGGTGACCCACCGGCGAATTCCGACATTTCGTCGCAAGCCGTCAAACCTTTGTCGCCAAGTACCGGTCATCTGCTACCATAGTTGCAAAACATATGACGGGAGGGATTAGCGACATGGCCGGCCTGAAATCCGCAAGCCAGTTGAAAAAGTTGAGCACGGCCAAGGGCAGCGAAAAGCCCGGCAGGCTTGCCGATTACCTGCTGGCCCGCGCGCCGGCCGAAGATGTCGCCGCCTATGATGTCGCCGACCTCGAGCGCGCCGCCGATCTCGCCGGCCGCGCCGTCGCCAGGCACAAAAAGGGCGATTGCGTCGTCGCCATAGAGGTCGATTCCGGTGTCGTCCGCCAGGGCAGGCCGATGACCGTGATCACCGTCGTCAACGACAACATGCCGTTCCTGTTCGATTCCATCCTCGGCGAGATCTCCGAGAGCGCTGGCGAGCCGCTGCTGGTTACCCATCCGGTCATCGTCGTCAGGCACGGCAAGAGCGGCGTCGACGAAATCCTCGGCGATGGTGGCTTTGCCAAGGGCGATCACAGCCATGAACGCTTGAGCGTCATCCACGTCCATATCGGCCGTCTTTCGGCCGAGCAGGCCGAGGCATTGGCCGGACGGCTGAAGAAAATATTGGACCAGGTGCGCGCCGCTGTCACCGACTGGAAGCCGATGCTGGCCCGCCTCGACCAGGCAATCTCGGAGTTCCGCTACGCTCCGGTGCCGCTCGACAAGGCCCACGTCACCGAAGCGATCGCCCTCCTCGAATGGTTGCGCGACGACAACTTCACCTTTCTCGGCATGCGCGAGTTCAAATACACCGGCGGCGAGAAGAGCGGCACGCTGGAGCGCACCGAAAAGCCTGGCCTCGGCATCCTCTCCGATCCCGACGTGCTGGTGCTGCGGCGCGGCACCGAAGCGGTGACGACGACGCCGGAAATCCGCGCCTTCCTGCATGGGCCGGAACCGCTGATCGTCACCAAGGCCAACGCCAAATCATCGGTGCACCGCCGCATCTATCTCGATTACATCGGCGTCAAGACCTACACCGCCAAGGGCGTGCTCTCGGGCGAGCTGCGCATCGTCGGCCTGTTCACCTCGACGGCCTATACGCGCTCGGTGATGAAAATCCCCTATCTCAGGTCGAAAGCCGAAACCATCATCGCCAAATCCGGTTTCAACCCTGAAGATCACTCCGGCAAGGCACTGATCAACGTGCTGGAGAGCTATCCGCGCGACGAGCTGTTCCAGGTTCCGGTGCCGGTCCTGCGCAAGCACGCCGAAGCGCTTCTGGGTCTGATCGAGCGGCCGCGCGTCAGAGCGCTGGTGCGCGTCGATCAGTTCGACCGCTTCGTCTCGATCCTCGTCTTCGTGCCGCGCGACCGCTATGACAGCATCGTACGCGAGAAGATCGGCACCTACCTGAAGACGGTGTTCGAAGGCCGGTTGTCGGCCTACTACCCCGCCTTTCCGGAAGGCGGACTGGCGCGCGTCCATTTCATCATTGGCCGCTCCGGCGGCAGAACGCCGAAGATCGAGCAGGCGACGATCGAGGCCGCGATCCGCGACATCGTGCGGACCTGGGACGATACGCTGCGCGAAGCCGCCGCGGAGACCGGCGCTGAGGCGGCGCTTACAACCATCGCCTCGCGTTTCTCGGAAAGCTATCGCGACAGTTTTCCACCGGCCGTAGCACTGGCCGACGCTGGACGCATATCGAGGATCAATGCCGACAATCCGATCGCCATCGACTATCACCGCCATGCTGACCAGAAGCCGCATCAGGCCGCGCTGAAGATCTACCATCACGGTGAGCCGGTGGCGCTTTCCAGGCGGGTGCCGGTTCTGGAAAACATCGGCTTCCGTGTCATCAGTGAGCGCACCTTCGAGGTCGGCGACCAGACCTCAGGCATGGTCTTCATCCACGACATGGAGCTCGAAAACAGCTACGGCGAGCCGATCGACCTTAGCGACGGCGGCGCGCTGTTCGAGGACGCCTTCCTTTCCGTCTGGCGCGGCGACATCGACAATGACGGCTATAACGGCCTTGCCCAGACGGCGGGGCTGTGGTCGGGCGAGGTCACCATCCTGCGCGCCTATGGCCGCTATCTGCAACAGGCTGGCATTCCGCAGAGCCAGGATTTCATTGCCGCCGCGCTCAACCGCTATCCCGACATCGCGCGAGGCCTGCATGAGCTGTTCGTCGCCCGCCTCGGACCGACGGCGGAGACGGAAGGGCTGATCGCGGCCAAGCACCTCAAGGCCAAGATCAAGGATGCGTTGGAGGAGGTTCCCAACATCGATGACGACACCATCATCCGTCGCTATCTCAACCTGATCGAAGTCTCGCTACGCACCAATCATTTCGTTGCCGATTTGAAGGAGAAGGGCCAGTCGCTGGCGATCAAGCTCGATTCGCAGGCGGTCGACGGCCTGCCGGCGCCGCGGCCGTGGCGGGAGATCTTCGTTTACGGTTCCGAGGTCGAGGGCGTGCATCTGCGCTTCGGCCCGGTCGCCCGCGGTGGGTTGCGCTGGTCGGACCGCGCCCAGGATTACCGCACGGAGGTGCTCGGCCTGGTCAAGGCGCAACAGGTCAAGAACGCGGTGATCGTGCCGGTCGGCGCCAAGGGCGGCTTCTATCCGAAGAAGCTGCCGATGAGCGCCGGCCGCGACGCCATCTTCGAAGCCGGCACCTCGGCCTACAAGAACTTTGTCTCGAGCCTGTTGTCGATCACCGACAATATCGGCCTGGACGGCGTCATTCCGCCAGCCGGCGTGGTGCGGCGTGACCAGGACGATCCCTATTTCGTCGTCGCCGCCGACAAGGGCACGGCGACCTTTTCCGACACCGCCAATGCCATCAGCGAGAAGCATGGGTTCTGGCTCGACGACGCCTTCGCCAGCGGCGGCTCGGCCGGCTATGACCACAAGAAGATGGGCATCACCGCCAAGGGCGCCTGGGAAGCGGTCAAGCGGCATTTCCGCGAGATGAACCGCGACATCCAGACCACACCCTTCACCGTGGTCGGCGTCGGCGACATGTCGGGCGACGTGTTCGGCAACGGTATGCTCCTGTCCGAGCAGACCCGGCTGATCGCCGCTTTCGATCATCGCGACATTTTCATCGATCCCGCTCCCGACATGGCGGCTTCGATGGCCGAGCGCCGGCGTATGTTCGCGCTTCCGCGTTCGAGCTGGCAGGATTATGACAAGACGAAGCTGTCGGAAGGCGGCGTCATCGTCTCGCGCAGCCAGAAGTCGATCACGCTGCCGCCGGCCGCGGCCGCAGCGATCGGCCTCGGCAAGACAACGGCCACGCCGGTTGAGATCATGAGCGCCATCTTGAAGGCGCCGGTCGACCTTTTATGGTTCGGCGGCATCGGCACGTATCTGAGGGCTTCGACGGAAACCAACCAGGAGGTCGGCGATCGCGCCAACGATGCTATTCGGGTGACCGCGCTCGACGTGCGCGCCAAGGTCATCGGCGAAGGCGCCAATCTCGGCGTGACGCAGCGGGCCCGCATCGAATTCGGGCTGAATGGCGGACGCTGCAATTCCGACGCGATCGACAATTCGGGCGGCGTCAACTGCTCCGACGTCGAGGTCAATATCAAGATCGCGCTGGCTTCCGCCATGCGCAAGGGAGTGCTGACCCGCCCAGTGCGCAACAAGCTTCTTGCCGAGATGACCGACGAGGTGAGCGGGCTGGTGCTGTCCAACAATTACGAACAGACGCTGGCGCTGTCCCTTGCCCGCAAGCGCGGCCTTGCCGACATCGCCCATCAGAGCCGTTTCATGGCCGCGCTCGAGGCGCGCGGCCTGCTTGACCGCAATGTCGAAGCTCTGCCGTCGCCGGCAGCCCTTGCCGAGCGCGAGGCGCGCGGAGAGCCATTAACCAGGGCTGAGCTCGGCGTGCTGTTGGCCTATGCCAAAATCGTGCTGTTTTCCGACATCGTCGCCAGCGACGTGCCGGACGATCCGCATTTCGACCGTGACCTGATGGGCTATTTTCCGGACCGTATGGCGAAGAAATATGCGGCCGAGATCCATGGCCATCGCCTGCGCCGCGAAATTATCGCCCGTGTCGTCGCCAACGATCTGGTCAATCGAGGCGGCCCATCCTTCGTCAACAGGCTGCAGGAAGCGACCGGCCGCAGCGCGGCCGACGTGGTCCGGACTTTTGCGGTGGTGCGCGACGGCTTCGGCTTGCCGGCGCTCTACCGCCAGATCGACGCGCTCGACAACCAGATCGACGGACAGGTGCAACTCGACCTCTATCAGTCTGTTAGCCGGCTTACCTATGTGGCCAGCGGCTGGTATCTCAAGAACGATGCCAGCATCGCACCGCTCGGCCAGCGGATCGCAGAACTGCAGGACGCTCGCAAAGCACTGGAGCCGAAGCTCGTTTCGCTGCTGCCGGCGTTCTCGCGCGAACGGATCGAGGAGCGGCGGCATGGTCTGGCCAAGGGCGGCGCGCCCGAAAGCCTGGCCGAACAGCTGGCGCTGACCGATGTGGCGGGCCTCGTCCCCGACATCGCGCTGACGGCACGGACGGCGGATGCCGACATTGTTGTTGCCGCGAAGGCGTTTTTCGCGGTCAGCGATGCATTCCGCATTCCGCGCGTCGAGGACGCGGCGCGCTCAATCACCCCGTCCGACTATTACGACCAATTGGCTCTTTCCCGCGCCACCGACACGATCGGCGCGGCCAGGCGCGGCATCGCGGTGGCGGCGCTCACCGGCCATGCCGAGGCGACGGACCCGGTGGCGGCGTGGCTCGAGGCCGGCGGCGAACGGGTCGGGCGCATCCGCGAGCGGCTACAGGCGCTGACCGAGGGCGGCGACATCACCGTGTCGCGGCTGTCGGTGGCGTCGGGGCTGATCAGCGACCTGACGGCGCTGTGAGAAGTCTCCGACATCGCGCGGGATTGCCGGCAGGAACTGCGCTATAGAGCGAAGCGGTTCCCTGCTTCGGGCGCCGTTCGTGGGAGGGCATATGGCCGAGGTAGCAGCGCAGCGAGCGCCGGAACGCGGCATCTGGGGATGGATGCTGTTCGACTGGGCGGCGCAGCCGTTCTTCACGGTGATCACCACTTTCATCTTCGGACCCTATTTCGTCTCGCGCATGGCGAGCGATCCGGAAACGGGCCAGGCGGCATGGGGTTACGGCATTGCCGCAGCGGGTCTGGCCATCGCCGTGCTGTCGCCGATCCTCGGCGCGATCGCCGACCAGACCGGCCCGCGAAAACCGTGGATCGCCTCTTTCGCTGCGATCAAGATCACCAGCCTCTGCCTGCTGTGGTTCGCTGCTCCCGGTTCGAACATTTTCCTGGTTGTGCTGTTCTTCTCGCTGGCTTCGGTCGCGGCGGAATTCTCGACCGTTTTCAACGATTCGATGATGCCGCGCCTGGTGCCCAAGAGCGAAATCGGCCGAATCTCGAACATGGCCTGGGGTCTTGGCTATCTCGGCGGCATGGTCGCGCTGATCTTTGTCGTCGCCTTCATGGCCAGTTCCCCGGAAACCGGCAAGACGCTTCTCGGCCTCGATCAGGTCCTCGGGCTCGACCCGAAACTCGGCGAAGACGCGCGGGCGACCGCACCCCTCTCGGCAGCCTGGTATTTCCTGTTCATTCTGCCGATGTTCTTCTTCACGCCGGATGCGGCGAAGGGCATTCCCCTACGACCGGCGGTGCGCGCGGGACTGTCGGAACTGCGATCGACGCTGGGCGAAATACGCAAGCGCAGCGGCATCTTCCGCTTTCTCGTCGCCCGCATGATCTATCAGGATGGCGTCAATGCGTTGCTTGCGCTGGGCGGTGCCTTTGCGGCGGCGATGTTCCATTGGTCGATCACCGAGATCGGCCTGTTCGGCATCATCCTCAACGTCGTCGCCATCGTCGGCTGCCTCATTGCCGCACGCCTCGACACGGCGCTTGGCTCCAAGACCATAGTGATGATTTCGCTTGTCCTGCTCAGCATCGCCACGATCGGCATCGTCTCGACCGGGCCGGGCTATACGCTGTTCGGTGCCTGGATGATGCCCGGAGCCGATAGCGGCGGATTGTTCGGTACACCGGCGGAAAAAGCCTACATCTTCTTTGGTCTGCTGATCGGGCTTGCCTTCGGACCGGTGCAGGCATCGTCGCGCTCCTATATGGCGCGCAGCGTCACCGCTGCCGAATCGGGCCGCTATTTCGGCATCTATGCGTTGGCCGGACGGGCTACGAGTTTTGCTGCGCCGTTCATGGTGGCGACGATCACGCTGGCCAGCGGCTCGGCGCGGCTCGGCATGGCGGTAATCGTGCTGTTCCTCGGCATCGGCCTAGCGATCTTGATTCGCACGCCTTATCCGGCGGACAACCCGCCGGCGGCGTAGGGGCGCCTTTCCCTTCTCCCCTTGTGGGAGAAGGTGGATCGGCGCGTAGCGCCGAGACGGATGAGGGGTGTTGGAAGAAACTCAACGTGAAACATCAAGGGATTTGAAGCGCTTACGTCTTCGTCGCAGCGATCCTGCCCTCACCCCTCATCCGACCGAGCTTCGCTCGGCCACCTTCTCCCACAGGGGGAGAAGGGAAGAAGGGCTCAATGCCGGAAATGCCTGACGCCCGTAAACACCATGGCGATACCGTGCGCGTCGGCGGCGGCGATGACATCGTCGTCGCGCATCGAGCCGCCCGGCTGGATGACGGCGGTGGCGCCGGCTTCGATCGCTGACAGGAGCCCGTCGGCGAAGGGGAAGAAGGCATCGGAGGCGACGACAGACCCTTTGGTCAGCGGCTCGGCCATGCCGGCAGCCTCGGCTGCGTCGAGCGCTTTGCGCGCCGCGATGCGCGAGGAATCGACCCGGCTCATCTGGCCGGCGCCGATGCCGACGGTGGCGCCATCTCTGACATAGACGATGGCGTTCGACTTGACGTGCTTTGCGACGCGGAAGGCGAATTTGAGATCGGCCATCTCGGCCGGCGTCGGCGCGCGCCTGGTCACCACTTTCAGGTCCAGATCATCGACCACCGCATTGTCGCGGCCCTGGACGAGCAATCCGCCGGAAACGGATTTCACGGTGGTGCCGGCCGAGCGCGGATCGGGCAGGCCGCCGGTGACAAGCAAGCGTAGATTCTTCTTGGCGGCGACGATGCGGATAGCTTCTTCCGAGGCGCCCGGCGCGATGATGACCTCGGTGAAGGTTTTGACGATCTCCTCGGCGGCCTCGGCATCGAGGGTGCGGTTCATCGCGACAATGCCGCCAAAGGCCGAGACCGGATCGCAGGCAAGCGCCTTGGCGTAGGCCGCCTTCAGCGAAGTGCCCTCGGCGACGCCGCACGGGTTGGCATGCTTGATGATGGCGACGGTGGCGGAGCTGGCCGGATCGAACTCGCCGACCAGCTCGAAGGCGGCGTCGGTGTCGTTGATGTTGTTGTAGGAAAGCTGCTTGCCCTGAAGCTGGCGCGCCGTGGCGACGCCCGGCCGCTTGTCGCCATCGATGTAGAAGCCGGCGCCCTGATGCGGGTTCTCGCCGTAGCGCATCACCTGGTCCAGCCTGCCGCCGAAGGCACGCCAGGTGGGATGCTCGATCTCCAGCGCCTCGGCGAACCAGCCGGAGATCGCCGCATCATAGCTGGCAGTGCGGGCAAAGGCCTTGGCCGCCAGCTTCTTGCGGAAATCCAGCGAGAGCGAGCCGAAATTCATCTCCAGAGCGTTGAGCACCGAGGCATAGTCCTCGGGGTCGGTGACGATGGCGACGTAAGAGTGGTTCTTGGCGGAAGCGCGGATCATCGCCGGGCCGCCTATGTCGATGTTCTCGACGATCGAGGCATAAGCAGCGCCGGAGCGACGGACATCCTCGAACGGATAGAGATTGGAGACGACGAGATCGATCGGCTCGATGCCATGATCGCGCATCGCCGCGGCGTGTTGGGGGTCGTCGCGCACGCCAAGCAGCGCGCCATGTACCGACGGATGCAGCGTCTTGACGCGGCCGTCCATGATCTCGGGAAAGCCGGTGAGGTCGGACACGTCGCGTACCGCCATGCCGGCCTCAGCGATTGCCTTTGCCGTGCCGCCGGTTGAAACCAACTCGACACCGGCCGCGGCCAGCGCCCTGGCGAAATCGATGAGCCCGGTCTTGTCGAAAACGGAAAGCAGCGCGCGACGCACGGGAACGAGATCGGGCGCGGGAATGTTCTTGGCGGCGACGGCCATGGGCTGGCGGCCTTTCACGGCTGGTTGGGAAAGTGTCTGCGCGCCGTAGCACATGAGACCTGGAAATCAAACTGCGAGGCTAGCCGCAGTCTCAGCTTTTTTCCGGATGACCGGCGATGACCGTTCGCGTCAGTTGCCAATGGACTTCGGAAACCTCCGACGCCCTAAAGGCCAGCACGATCTGCCGGCTGCGGCGCGGGCCGCCAAGGCCGGCGAAATAGATGGATTCCTCGACCTCGGGCGCCACCTCGGTACAGGTGAACACCCAGGTGTCGGCCTGGTCAGCGGCCAGCACCAGGCGGTCGTGCTCGTCCTGAAGCATGCCTATGTCGGGATGGATGTGGAAGCGCACCGTGACGAAATCGCGGCCATTGTTGCGGATCGCGGCATTGCCGGGCCGCTGAAAACGGTCCCTGCCGGCGAGCACGTTGCCGTTCGTCGACAATTTCAGCTCGCGCTCATGCAGCAAGCCGAAGCGCGCGACATAGCCGTCGTGACGGGCCAGGAAACCCTGGCTGCCCGGCTGGTCGGTGCGTTTGCAAGGCACATGCTGCGGGCCGCCGATCAACGGCGTGCCGAGGAGATCGTTGACGCGCAGCGAATGGCTGAAACGCGCCGACGACGTATCGTTGATGGTGGCGGTCGAGTGGGCGGCCGTGGCGCGGGCAAGCGGCCTGAATTCGGCGGCGCCATAGGTGTCGACGCCAGCGTTGACGACATAATGCTGGCGGCCAGACGACAGCTCGAAGGCCAGGCATCCGGCGTGCGCCGCGTTGGAAACGTCGATGGGCGGTGGCAGGCCGGTATCGGCGACCACGGTGACGCCGCCCATAGAGAGGCGTTCGTAGCCCGAATGTGGCGCGTGCAGCAACGGCGCGCCGGCGGTGTCGTCGTGGCGCAGAATGGTGGCGATGCGGTCGTGGATGGTCGCGCCCATGCCGTTGAAGCGGGCGAGGCTGCCGTCCTGGTGGCGAAAGAAGCGCAGCGCTGGCAGCATACGGTCGATGGCGCCCATCAGCGCCGCCGGCGGCGTCTCGGCTTGATTGGCATAAGTCTGGCGCAACGGCAGAAGGTCGGCGAGGATTTCAAGCACGGTCATCGGATTGCGGGAAATATGGCCGCCATCCGGCAGAATCTGACGGTCAAGCTCTTCGGCCAGGTTGCGGGTCGCGCCGCGCAAAGCCGATGCCGGCGCCGGTAGCGACAAAGCGGCAAAGGCAAGCGCGATGCGGGCGCGCAGCCTGTCCTTGCCGTCCGGCATCTCGCGTGCCATCGCCCTGAGATAGCGGATCTGCACGGCCAGCGATTTCAGGAATGCCCGGTAAAAGGGAAATTCAGCGCCCTGCAGCACCACCGAGGAATGCTGCAGCCAGGCGATGACGCGCTTGGCCGTCGTGCCGGGCTCCCAGGCGACACCGGAAATTTGGCTGCCGTGGATAGTGATCCAGTCGGAGACCAGCGCGCGCGCGTTGGCGGCGGCAAGCTCGGTGCCGGCGGCACGCATGTGGCGCAGCCAGCGAAAACCGTGCAGGGCCTTTTGCCATCCGGGATTGGGCACGGCGATCTGGAAGGGCGATTTGCCGCCAGTCTCGACCAGATGTCCCGACAGCGGATAGCGGCCATAGTAGATCTCCAGCGCGATCTGGGGGTCGGCCAGGCGCAGGTCCGGCGGAGCGATCAAAACGCGTTCCGGCGTGCGGCCGGAGTAGCGCCAGCGATAGACCGGCCCGGCGCGCAGGCGCCGGCGCGTCTTGCGCCAAAACTCCTTCGCGACAAGCGTCCATAGACGTGTCGTGCTGCCGGCAGCGATCGCCAAAAGCCCTCCTCATCGCCTCAACCCGAAGACAAGATTATATGATTCAAGAACTTATGCGAAGGCGAATTCAATGGAACCCTTGGAGTTCAGCCTGTTTTCTGCAGGATTCTCCCTAAAATAGTCGTCAAATTTTTAGCATTAGCCGGCTCTGCGCATCCGGGCGGCGAAGAAGCCGTCTAGGCCGGACCGTTCCGGTGAGCCGAGATCGAGATCGGCGGGCGTGGTGCGCAGCGTGCCTTGCGGCGTCAGGAACGGATCGATGCCGGCGATCTCTCCCGGGCGGAGCGGATCGTCGACGATATCAGCCGTCCCGGCGAGGAACGCGCGGTGAAGCGCCTCGCCTTCGAGCGGGTCGAGCGAACAGTTGGAAAAGACGATGCGCCCGCCGGGCCTGACCAGGGTGACGGCGCGGGCGAGTAGCCTTCGCTGCAGATCGGCGAGCTTTTCGACGTCGGCCGCGGTCTTCGTCCAAGGCACGTCGGGATGCCGCCGCACCGTGCCGGTCGAAGAGCAGGGCGCGTCGAGGAGGACGGCGTCGAACAGTTCCTTCGGCTCATATTTGAGCAGATCGGCCTGAACGATCTCTGCGGACAGGCCGAGCCGCTCGAGATTCTGCGAGAGCCGCGCCAACCGGTTTTTTGAGGAATCGATCGCGGTGACCTTGGCGCCGCCAAGTATCAGCTGGGCGGTCTTGCCGCCTGGGGCGGCACAGAGATCGGCGACGCGCAAACCCTTTATGTCGCCGAAGAGCCGGGCCGGAAGGCTTGCCGCGGCATCCTGAACCCACCAGGCGCCATCTTCGAAGCCTGGCAACTCGGTGACGGAGGCGCTGAGCTTTTCCACCCGCACTGTGCCAGTCGGCAGCGCGATGCCGCCAAGCCGCTCGGCCCACAACGCGGGATCGGACTTGACGGTGAAATCGACCGGCGCCTCGTGCCGATGAGCGGCGAGAATCTGCCTGGCCTTGTCGACGCCATAGGCGGCCTTCAGCCGGTCGGAAAACCATTTCGGCGCTTCATCGGTGGCGGCAAGCGCTGCAGCCAGCTCGGCCTGCTTGGACCGCGCCAGCGTGCGCAGCACGCCGTTGACGAGACCAGAGAAGCGCACCGTGCGCGGATCGGACTTGGCGTGGGTCACGGCAAGGTCGACGGCGGCGCTGTCGGGAATGTCGAGGAACAGGATCTGTGCAGCCGCCACATGCAGAATATGCGAAAGCGCGGTGGCATTGGGCGGCAGCGGCTTTTCCAGGCGGCGGGCCAGCAGCCCCGATATGGTCATGCGGAAGCGCAGCGCGGTGACCAGTATGGCGCGCACCAGCGCCCGGTCGCGCAGATCCAGCGCCTTGTATTGCGGATGGCCGTTCTCATGGTCTGTCAGCCCGTCAAGCGGCGTCCTCGCGTCGATGACGGCAGCAAGCAGCCGTGCGGCCGCCTTGCGCGCGGCAAGGCCGGCAACGGGCTCGCCGGGGCTCACCGCATTGTTTTCATGATCGCCTGAAATTCGGTGCCGGCGTTTCGCTTCGCTCACGACCACGGACCCTTGGGTCCGGTCGGATTGCGGCCCCAGGGATTGGATTTCGGCCGGGCCGGTTGCGCCGGCGGCTGCTCAGGCTGCTGAGCTGCCTTCTCCCACGGGCCCGAAGGCTGCTGCTCACCGGCCTGCTCTGGAATTGGAGCTTGCGGCCGCGACGGGGCGGATACGCCACCAATCGCCATGTCCCGCGCCATCGCCTGCAGGGCTGCGATGCGGTTATCGGTGTTCGGGTGGGTGGAAAACAGGCTGTCCATGCGCTCGCCGGAAAGAGGATTGATGATGAAGAGGTGGGCGGTCGCCGGATTGCGCTCGGCATCCGGGTTGCGGATGCGTTCGGCGCCACGGGCGATCTTGTCAAGGGCCGAGGCAAGCCAAAGCGGGTTTCCGGCTATTTCGGCGCCGCGCCGGTCGGCCTCGTATTCGCGGGTGCGGCTGACCGCCATCTGCACGATCATGGCGGCGAAGGGCGCCACGATCATCGCCACCAGCACGCCGACAAAGCCGAAGGGATTGTTGCTGTCGCGGTTGCCGCCGAAAAAGAAGGCGAAATTGCCGAGCATCGAGATCGCGCCGGCAAGCGTGGCGACGATCGTCATGGTCAGCGTGTCGCGGTGCTGCACATGGGCGAGCTCGTGCGCCATCACCGCGGCGACTTCTTCAGGCGACAGTTGCTGCAACAGTCCGGTGGTGGCGGCGACCGCGGCGTTCTGCGGGTTGCGGCCGGTGGCGAAGGCGTTGGGCTGCGGGTTGTCGATCAGATAGGTTTTCGGCATCGGCAGGCCGGCCTGACTGGCGAGGCTCTGCACGATGGCGTAATATTCCGGCGCATTCCTTTCGTCGACCTCGACCGCGCGGTGCATCGACAGCACCATCTTGTCGGCGTTCCAATAGCTGAACAGGTTCATGCCGGCGGCAATCAGCAAGGCGATCACCATGCCGCCCGATCCGCCGATCAGATAGCCGACGCCCATGAACAGCGCGGTCATCGCGGCCAAAAGCATGGCGGTGCGAAGTGTGTTCATCGTCTGCTCCGTTTCTGCCGGCGCTGCGTAAAAGGGGTCGATCCTTGTCGGCTCATCGCTATATGATGGGAAACGCTTGGCCCTGTTTCAATCCGGGAATATCGCATGATCGACGAAACCAGTAAAACAGGCAAAACCGGTAATACAAATGCCGGCCCCGGTCACCGTGCGCTGCAAAAGACGCTGACGCCGGCAGCCCGCCGCGCCTTGGCGGAAGCGGAAGCACGGCGCGAACACTACCGCCAGCAGGAAGCCGCGATGCCCCGGGAGATCGGCGGTCGTGGCGGCAAGGAGCCCGGCCGCTATGGCGATTGGGAGGTCAAGGGCCTGACCAGCGATTTCTAGGCACGACCCTGATACTTGAGGCTTAGCAGACCTCGGCGGCGCGCTCCGGCTCGAGGGCGATCCAGCCGCGGTCGTCAACAGCGATGCCGATCGCGTCGTAACCGGCGATTGCGGCATGCGGCGTTTGCAGCGGATGCTGGTGCGTGGCGCTGATCACCATGACCGCAGCACCTGCCGCCTCGGCCGCCGATATTCCGGCGGGCGCATCTTCGAAAACGAGGCAGTCGCGCGCATCGACGCCCAGCCGCTCGGCCGCCAGCCGGAAGCAATCGGGCGCCGGCTTGCCGTGGGAAACGTCCTCGGCCGCGACAAGGACAGCGGGAAGCGGGATGCCGGCGGCCGCGATGCGCAGGAGAGCCAGCTCGCGCGGCGCAGAGGTGACGATGGCCCAGCGCTCGGGCGGCAGCGACGCCAGAAACGCCGCGGCGCCGGCGATCGGAAGGATGCCGTCGATATCGGCCACCTCGGCCTTCAGAAGCGCATCGGCGTCGCGCATCGGGTCGACGCCTGGAAGCGCCAGCCGAGCTATGGTCTCAATCGCCCGCACGCCGTGGATCGTCGGCAGGAATGCAGCAACGTCGAGACCTTGCCGGTGTGCCCAATCTGCCCATACCCTTTCTGCCGCGGCAATCGAATTGACCACTGTGCCGTCCATGTCGAACAGGAAGGCTGCGAATTTTTTGCCTGCGAACATCTGCTATCCCGGGAGGTTGTTTCGGAGAGATCAAAGCCTGTCGATCGACCGTAACGTCGCGTCGGCTGCATGGGAAGGCGCGAGGCCGCGTTTTCGACAATGCCAGGGAACCACGGCGAGCCGTCTCGCGTTCACCAGACTGTCTTCCGCGATGCTCAAAAAGGGGTGGAACCGCGATGCTGATTCGGCTCGGCTACGAAATCGCCATCGACTGTGCGGAAGCCACCCCGGTGATTTCGCTGCTCGAGATCCACAAGGAGCGGCAGGCAGACATCAAGCGGCAGACGCGCGTGCTGACCTCGCCGGCCGTCCCAACCAGGCTCTATCACGACCTTTATGGCAACACCTGCCGTCGCTTCACGGCGCCTGGCGGCGGCTTTCGCATTCTCTACGACGCCGTCGTCGAGGACAGCGGCGAGGCCGACGAGGTCAACCTACTGGCCAGGGAAGTGCCGGTGGCGGAGTTGCCCGACGACGTGCTCTGCTATCTGCTCGGCAGCCGCTATTGCGAGACCGACCACCTCGGCGGATTGGCCTGGCAGGTTTTCGGCCCTGTTCCCTCCGGTTGGGCGCGGGTGCAGGCGATCGTCGACTATGTCCACAACCGTCTGTCGTTCGGCTACGGCTATGCGCGCCCGACACGCACGGCGGCGCAGGCGCATGAAGAGCGCGTCGGCGTCTGCCGCGACTTCGCTCATCTGGCGATCACGCTCTGCCGCTGCATGAACATCCCCGCCCGCTATGTGAACGGTTATCTCGGCGACATCGGCGTGCCGCTCGACCCGGCACCGATGGATTTTTCGGCGTGGCTGGAAGTGTTCCTCGATGGCAAATGGTACACGTTCGACCCCCGCCACAACATGCCGAGGATCGGCCGCATCGTCATCGCGCGCGGCCGCGACGCGACAGACGTGCCGCTGCTGCACAGTTTCGGCCCGCACCGGCTTGGGCTGTTCAAGGTCTGGACCTACGAGCAGGAAAGCAACTTGTTCAACCCGCCCCATCGCGGCGTCGACAGGACCGTCAGCGCGCAGATGCTGGCATAGAAGCGCAGGCGAACGGCGTGCGTCCCGCTGTTACTATCATCCGGGGCTGTCCTACAGATCTGGTGAGCCTGATCCGCTTCGGCACAGCCCGTCTGTGCCGGATCGGGACCGAGTTCTTGTGCTCCACGGCACACGGCGGGATCATGGTAAGCATTTCGTAAACGAAACTGCCGCAGCGGCTTGTCGTTTACCGGTTGTTCACCCTGTCGCATTCCCAAACCAAGCAGAAACAATGGTTTGACAATGAGCCGTTGGCTGTTGGTCCCTTGGCGGTGCCATCCGGCCGGATTCCTGCAATGCGCCTTCACACGACCTCGATGTCGTTGGCGAATGGAGGCGGAAGCATGCGGCATTTTGGGGGTCTTGTTGACGCGATCGGCGGCTTTGCCAAGGATCGCAGCGGAAATTTTGCGGTTCTGTTCGGCATCGTCGCGTCGGTGCTGGCACTGGGCGCCGGCTTTGCCGTCAACGTCTCCCAGCTCTCCAACGCCAAGTCGAGCCTGCAAGGCGTGGTCGATGCGGCGGTGACCTCGACGGCGCGCGACCTGACGACCGGCGTTATCAAGGAGGCCGATGCCAACACATCGGTGCAGGCCTTTCTCAACGCCAACAGCCAAGCGGGCATCCTGAGCGCTGACCAGATCGTCCTCGACAAATTGACAGTCGACAAAATCGCCAAGACGGTCCAGGCGGACGTCTATGTCGATGTCGGCCTTTATTTTCCGATTTTCAGCATGGGTGATATGAAGCGCGTTGCCGCATCGACGACGGCGGTCTATTCGGACAAGACGATCGAAGTGGCGATGATGCTCGACGTCACAGGGTCGATGGCGGGCCAGAAAATCATCGATCTGAGGACGGCTGCGGCGAACGCGGTCGACAGCTTCCTGAGCGGTCAGGACCCCGCCAAGCCACGGGTGCGAGTCTCCATCGTGCCCTACGCCAATTCGGTGAATGCCGGCGCGCTTGCCGGCAGCAGCGTCTATGTCGAAACCTCGACCAGCCAGCGCAAGCAGGCGCCCGGCAATGGCGCCGTACAGTACGTCTCCGGCTTAACGCGTCCGGACAATTGCGCCACCGAGCGCAAGGGCACCTATCAATATTCGGATGCCGGTCCCGATGTCAGCATGGTCAATCGCGACTACCTGTTGTCGTCCTTCGCCTGGCAGACCGGCACGGCTGCCTGCCCGGCCGCCGCGTTGAAGCCGCTGACGGCGGACGCCACGGCGCTCAAGAACGTCATCAAGAACTTTGTCGCGTCGGGCGGCACCGCGGGCCATATCGGCGTGCAGTGGACCTGGTACATGCTTTCGGAAAACTGGGGCAGCGTGATGAATGCTTCGCAGCGGCCGGCCAAGGCGGATCCGAAAAAGGTCGCCAAAATCGCGATCCTGATGACCGACGGCGAGTTTAACCTGTCCTATTTCGACGCCAGCACTGTCGGTGAGGTCTACAATGATGCCGGCAAGGAACCGACTCGCACGGCAGCCAAGACGCTGTGTACCGCCATGCGCGACAAGGGCATCGAAATCTTCACCATCGGTTTCGATCTCAACGAGGAGAATGCCCAGGCGACACTGCAGAATTGCGCGAGCCCGGATACCGCCAAGATCAAGCACTTCTATCAGGCCGCCAACGGGACGGAACTCAATCAGGCTTTCCAGGACATAGCGCGCAACATCGAAAGCCTGGCACTGACCAAGTAGAGGGCATTGACTAAACGGGGTCCAGAACAAGGAAAAGGCCGCCGCTTCTCTCGAAGTCGGCGGCCTTCCGTGTTTCCGTCCATGGCGCGGCCCATGGCGGCGACGTTTTACGTCACCAGCCGCGCATCTCGCGCCTTAACGGGAAGACTGCTTCCCGAAAGTGCAATCCGCTGAGGCCACGTTCTGGAAAACGAAATCACTCGACATCGGATCACCTCCTTTCGATTTGTTGAACACGCCCTCATGATGGGGTGTCGATCCGCAAATGGCAAGGCGCCATGGTGAAAATGCCGTGCGAGCTTGTCGCTAGCGGCTTGCGACTATCCGATCGGACAGGCAAAGTCGGCGCCGGACCGCCAGCGTGCTGAGCATGAGAGGACGGGAATGGAGGCAGCCGACAAGGCAGCACGGATTGTTCGAACGGCTATCGAAACGCTGAAGCCGGGTTTCGCGGTCAGGCTGTGGACCGGCGAGCGGATCGGGCCGGTCACCGGCCCTGTGCTCACCATCAATGACCAGGACATCGTCTGGCAGGTGATCCGCCGGCCGTCCCTTTCGACGCTGATCGAAATGTGGATTTCCAAGACAATCGACGTGGAAGGCGGATCGCTGTTCGATTTCTACGCCCTGCCTTCGCAAGGCAAGCTCAGGACGAAGCTAAAGACATTGCCGAAACTCGCGATCTTGCGCGACTTGCCGGCCGTGCTGTTTTCGAGAAAGCAGATGGCGGCGCGGACCAACCTTTCCGGGCGCAACCCCTTCGTCAGCGGGTCGAACAGGCAAGCGATCCAGCACCACTACGACATTTCGAACGCCTTCTACCGCCTCTTCCTCGATGAACGCATGGTCTATAGCTGCGGCTATTTCACCGATTTCGCCAACGGCATCGACCAGGCGCAGAAAGACAAGCTCGACCACATCTGCCGCAAGCTCCGGCTGAAGCCGGGCGAAAGGCTGCTCGACATCGGCTGCGGCTGGGGAGCCATGCTCATCCATGCCGCGAAAAATTACGGTGTCGTCGGCCACGGCGTCTCGCTGTCGGAAGCCCAGACCCAGCTAGCCCGCGAGCGCGTCCGCGCCGAGGGGCTGGAGGATCGCATCACCATCGAGATAAAATCCTACGCCGAGCTGTCCGGCTCCTTCGACAAGATCTCGTCGATCGGCATGTTCGAGCATCTGGGGCTCGCCAACCACGCGGCCTATTTCTCGACCATCCATCGCCTGCTCAAGCCGGGCGGCATCTATCTGCATCACGCCATCACCCGGCGCGACAAGGGCAGCATCAAGAAGACCTTGCGCAAAGGCCCGGAATTCAAGGCGCTGATCAAATACATCTTTCCCGGCGGCGAGCTCGACACGATCGGGATGACGCTCGGCAATCTCGAAGCGCACGGCTTCCTCGTCTACGATGTCGAGAATTTGCGCGAGCACTACGCCCGCACCTGCCGCCTGTGGGCCGAGCGCCTGCACGCACGCTTCGACGAAGCGATCGCCGAGGTTGGCGAAGCCAAGGCGCGCCTCTGGCTGCTTTATCTCACCGGCTGTTCGATCACTTTCGAACGCGCCTCGGCGCAGATTTTCCAGACCGTCGTCACCAAGCGGGCGCGGGGTCCAAGCGGTCTGCCGCCGACGCGAGCGGATTTGTATCGATGATCAGCACACATGTTGCGTTCTGCCGCGATCCTTCGCGCCCCCCTCTGCCCTGCCGGACATCTCCCCCACAAGGAGGGAGATTGGCCGTCACCACGGCTTTCGCCAATCGCCGGCGTGGTATTCTGGGCGCGGCGCCCGAACTGCCGATCTCCCCCCAAGTGGGGGAGATGTCCGGCAGGACAGAGGGGGGCGCTGTCCCGCCCTCATCTCAAATGTTCTGCACCGCCTAAACGAACCGCATCATCTCTCGACACGGGCCGGCCGGTCGACCAAGCAGTAGACGCCGAGATTTGCGCACGTTGTGGCGGTTGCTGCCTGCATCAAGCCCTCTTGTTTTGCCGGTTGGCGACGAGGTCGTCGACGACCGCCGGATCGGCCAGCGTCGAGGTATCGCCGAGCGCGGCAAAATCGTCCTCGGCGATCTTGCGCAGGATGCGCCGCATGATCTTGCCCGAACGGGTCTTCGGCAGGCCCGGAGCGAACTGGATCTTGTCGGGCGTGGCGATGGCGCCGATGTCCTTGCGGACATGGGCGATGAGTTCCTTGCGCAGCTCCTCGCCCGGCTTCTCGCCGGCCATCAGCGTGACATAACAGTAGATGCCCTGGCCCTTGATGTCGTGCGGATAGCCGACGACGGCAGCTTCCGAGACTTTCTCGTGCGAAACCAGCGCGGATTCGACCTCGGCCGTGCCCATGCGGTGGCCGGAGACATTGATGACGTCGTCGACGCGGCCGGTGATCCAGTAGTAGCCATCGGCGTCGCGGCGGCAGCCGTCGCCGGTAAAGTATTTGCCCTTATAGCTCGAAAAATAGGTCTGTTCGAAACGCTCGTGGTCGCCATAGACGGTGCGCATCTGGCCTGGCCATGAATCGGCGATGCAGAGGTTGCCGCTGGCAACACCTTCCAGCACCTTGCCGTCGCCGTCCACCAGTTCCGGCTTCACGCCGAAGAACGGCCGCGTCGCGGAACCTGCCTTAAGGTGGGTGGCGCCGGGCAGAGGCGTGATCAGGATGCCGCCCGTCTCGGTCTGCCACCATGTGTCGACGATCGGCACCTTGCCGTTGCCGACGACGTTGAAATACCACTCCCAGGCCTCCGGATTGATCGGCTCGCCGACCGTGCCGAGCACACGCAGCGACTTTCGCGACGTCCTGGCGACATGGGCGTCGCCGGCGCCCATCAGCGCGCGCAACGCCGTCGGCGCGGTGTAGAAGATATTGACCTTGTGTTTGTCGATGACCTCCCAGAAGCGGGACTGCGACGGGTAGTTCGGCACGCCTTCGAACATCAGTGTGGTGGCGCCGTTGGCGAGCGGCCCGTAGACGATATAGCTGTGGCCGGTGACCCAGCCGACATCGGCCGTGCACCAGTAGATGTCGCCGTCATGATAGTCGAAGACATGTTGGTGGGTCATCGAGACATAGACGAGATAGCCCGCCGTGGTGTGCAGCACGCCCTTCGGCTTGCCGGTCGAACCCGACGTGTAAAGGATGAACAGCGGGTCCTCGGCCTTCATCTTCTCCGGCTTGCATTCCGCCTTAACCGTCGCGACCTCGTCGTGGTACCAGACGTCGCGTCCGGCCACCCAGCCGGTCTTGCCGCCGGTGCGGCGCACCACCACGACCTTCTCGACTTTCGTTCCGGCCTTGGCGGCGATCTCGATCGCCTTGTCGGTATTATCCTTCAACGGGATCGGCTTGCCGCCGCGCAGGCCCTCGTCGGCGGTGATGACGAAGGTCGACTTGCAGTCGTCGATGCGGCCGGCCAGCGCGTCCGGAGAGAAGCCGCCGAAGACCACCGAATGGATGGCGCCGATGCGCGTGCAGGCGAGCATCGCATAGGCGGCTTCCGGGATCATCGGCATGTAGATGGTGACGCGGTCGCCCTTCTTGACGCCGTGCTTCTTCATCACATTGGCGAGCCGGCAGACATGGCCGTAGAGCTCGTTATAGGTGATCTTCCTGTCGTCGTAAGGGTTGTCGCCTTCCCAGATGATGGCGGTCTGGTCGCCGCGCTTCTTCAGATGCCGGTCGATGCAGTTCCATGAGACATTGGTCTCGCCGTCCTCGAACCATTTGATCGAGACCTTGCCGTCGAAGGAGGTGTTCTTGACCTTGCTGTAGGGCTTGAACCAGTCGATGCGCTTGCCGTGCTTGCCCCAGAACTTGTCCGGGTTCTTCACGCTGTCGGCGTACCATTTCAAATAGGTGTCATTGTCGATCAGCGCATTCTTCTTCCACGCCGGCTGGACGCGATGGACATGAACCTCGGACATTTCTTCACTTTCCTCCCGAAACCAGGCCGCCCGGCTTGACCGCCGTCGGCATCACGGCGAAGCGGCCGCGAATTCGCGCGCATTATTAACAGTTCCGCGGTGACGGCAACATTAGACGTTGGATTTGCGCGGCGGGATGCCGCAGAAGCTTTTCTCACCGTTGTCAGCACTCGGGGTTGACGGCTGCTAACTTTATGATTTTGCACAGTAAACCCGGCTTCAACCACAAAAAATCAATAGACGATTAAGCAAATAGCGCGCACAATTTCGCATTGGGAGGAAAGGAGAATCAACCCAGAGGATCGAAATGCGCGACCAATCCGAAATGGACCTGATGCTTAGGGGATATGGCTTGACCACGGCCAAGATTCTTTATCATTTTCCCGATCATCCGCATCTGCTGCAGAGCTTCATCTGGCAGGACTACGACATCGCTCCGAAATTTCCGGTGCTGATCCGGTTCATCGAGTTCTGGCAGACCAAGCTCGATGGCCCGCTGCATTCGGTGAGCTATACGCACCAGAAGCTGATCGCGCCGAATGAGTGGCACAAAGTCGACGGCGAGTTCGTGCTGCATTAGGGCATGTCGATATTCAGGTGAGGCCGGCCTGCGAATGGCGGTTTCCTGCGCTTCCGGTGCTCACGTACTTTAAGTACGCTCCGCTCCGGTTCTCGGAAGCCACCATTCTCGGCGCGCCCTGACCTGAATCTCAACATGCCCTGTCCCCGGGGCATTTGTATCGAGCGGGGTCAAACCGCAGGCGGGCTGAGCCTGGCAAAACCTTCCTGCCGGCGATACGGAAAATACGGATAGGGCGCGGTGACTTCGCTTGCTGCGTCGAGCTTCTTCATCTGGTCTGATGTCAATGACCAACCGACTGCGCCGAGGTTCTGGCGCAGCTGCTGCTCGTTGCGCGCGCCGACAATGACAGAGGCGACGGTCGGCCGCTGCAGCAACCAGTTGATGGCGATCTGCGGCACGGTCTTGCCGGTTTCCTGGGCGACAGTGTCGAGCGCATCGACGACCCGGTAGAGATGTTCGTCATCGACCGGCGGCCCGAAGCTCGCGGTGTCGTGCAACCGGCTTTTTTCCGGCAGTGGCTCGCCGCGGCGGATCTTGCCGGTCAGGCGGCCCCAACCGAGCGGGCTCCACACCAGCGCACCGACACCCTGGTCGAGACCGAGCGGCATCAACTCCCATTCATAGTCGCGCCCGACCAGCGAATAATAGACCTGATGGGCGACGTAGCGCGGGTAGCCATGCTTGTCCGCCAGGCCGAGTGATTTCATCACTTGCCAGCCGGAAAAATTGGACACGCCGACATAGCGCAGCTTGCCGGCGCGCACGAGACTGTCCAGCGTCGACAGCACCTCCTCGATCGGCGTTGCGGCGTCGAAAGCATGCAGTTGCAGCAGGTCGATGTAATCGGTGCCGAGACGCTTGAGCGCGTCCTCGACGGCTTTGATGAGACGCGAACGGGAGGAACCGGCATCGTTGGGTCCGTCGCCCATCGGCAGCGAGGTCTTGGTCGAGATCAGCACGGCATCACGGCGGCCCTTGATGGCCGCGCCGAGCACTTCTTCGGAGGCGCCGTTCGAATAGACGTCGGCGGTATCGAACAGGTTGACGCCGGCCTCGAGGCAGATATCGATTAGCCGCCGCGCTTCCGTCGCATCGCTGTTGCCCCAGGCGCCGAACAGCGGGCCTGAACCGCCGAAGGTTCCAGCGCCGAACGAGAGTGCCGGGACCTTCAGGCCCGAGGCGCCTAGACGTCGATAGTCCATGGTTTTGCTCCTTGATGATGTCGGATGAGTTTTTTGAAGAGTGATTGAGGGTTGCCGACCTATGACCGCACGATTTCCGGTGTGGCGAGGACGGTATTTTGGTCGAGGCGAAGCGCCAGTGCCGCCACGGCCAGCGCCGAGAGCGGCAGCAGGGCCGCGACCCAGGTGACGGCGCCGAGGCCGGGACCATGGGCGATGACCATGCCGCCGAGCCAGGCGCCGGCGGCGTTGCCGAGATTGAAGGCGGCGATGTTGAAGGACGAGGCGAGGCTCTGGCCGGCGCCTTGCGCTTTCTCCAGCACCCACATCTGCAGCGGCGCCACAGTGGCGAAGGCGGCGGCGCCGAGCAGGCCGACATAGATGACGGCCATTGCCTGGCTGTGTAGGGCGAAGGTCATCGAGCCGAGCACCAGCGCCAGCACGACGAGACTGCCGAGAACCGAAGGCACCAGCCAGCGGTCGGCGAATTTGCCGCCGGCGAGATTGCCGGCGATGAGGCCGCCGCCGAAGACAAGCAGGATCGGCGACACGGCTGCTTCCTCAAAACCGGTGATCTCGGTCAGCAAGGGGGCGATATAGGTGAAGACGGCGAAGACGCCGGCATAGCCAAGCACGGTGGTGGCGAAACCAAGCAGAACCGGCGCGCGGCCGAGCACGGCGAGATCGCCGCGCAGGTCGCTCTTCTCCGGCTCTGTCTGGCTGCGCGGCACCAGCAGGAGAATGATGGCGAAGGCAACGATGCCGATAAGGGTTACAGCCCAGAAGGTCGCCCGCCAGCCGAAGGCCTGGCCGAGCCAGGTGCCGAAGGGCACGCCGAGGATGTTGGCAATGGTCAGGCCGGTGAACATCAGGGCGATCGCCGAAGCCTTCTTGTTGGGCGCCACCAGCCCGGTCGCAACGACGGAGCCGACGCCGAAGAAGGTGCCGTGGGCAAAGGCGGTGAGCACGCGGGCACCCATCAGTGTCCAGTAGTCGGGGGCGAGCGCACAGGCGAGGTTGCCCAGCGTGAAGATCGCCATCAGCGCCAGAAGCACGGTTTTGCGCGGCCAGCGGCCGGTGGCGATGGTCAGCAGCGGCGCGCCGATGACGACGCCCAGCGCATAGCCGGAAATCAGCTGGCCGGCGGCCGAGATCGAGACGCCGAGATCGGTGCTGACGTCGAGCAGCAGGCCCATGATGACGAATTCGGTGACACCGATGCCGAAGGCACCGGCGGCGAGGGCATAAAGAGCAAGAGGCATGGCGGTTCCCACTTCGATCGCGGTCGTTTGATGGGACGCCGGTCTTCCCACGCCCCGTCCCGGAAGATCGTGTCGCGATGTGCTGTGAACCAGCCTTGCGTCGGGCACATTGTCTGTGAAATAGATTCACGAATGGCGAGACCCGACATCAACCGCTCCGGCGAGATCGAAGTGTTCGTCCGCGTCGTCGAGGCGGGCAGCTTTTTGGCCGCCGCTCGCGCCTTGCGGATGACGCCGTCGGCGGTGAGCAAGCTGATTGCGCGGCTGGAGGCGCGGCTCGGCGCGCGGCTGATCAGCCGTTCGACACGCAAGCTGCAGCTGACACCGGAGGGAGCGGCCTTCTTCGACAGCGGCGTGCGCATCCTGGCCGACATGGCGGCAGCCGAGCGCGAGGCGGCGGCGGGTGCCGCCCCGCGTGGGCGGCTGCGCGTCAACAGCTACGTGCCGTTCGGGCAGCACCGGCTGATCCCGCTTTTGCCGCACTTCCTCGATCGCTATCCGGAAATCGCTGTCGATCTGGTTTTGACCGACAGTGTCATCGATCTGATGGAGGAGCGCGCCGATGTCGCGATCCGCGCCGGGCCACTCGGCGAATCACGGTTGGTGGCGCGCAAGCTCGGGCAAAGCCCTGTGGTCGTCGTCGCCGCGCCATCCTACCTCAGGACGCATGGCACGCCCCGAACGCCGGCCGATCTCGATCGTCACAATCGGATGGGTTTCTGCTTCGTGCGCCATGTCGACGGCTGGCCTTTTGTCGACGCGGCCGGCAAGGCCGTTCTCGTCCCGATCACCGGAAATGCACTGGTCAGCGATGGCGAGGCGATGCGGCTGATGGCGCTCTCCGGAGCGGGCATCGCCCGGCTGGCGCGCTGGCATGTGGAGCCCGACATCGCCGCCGGGCGGCTGGTACCGCTTCTGGAGAACTTCAACCCCGGCGATGAGGAGCTCACCCACGCTGTCTATGTCGGGCAGGGCAAGCATTTGCCGGCGCGGGTGCGGGCCTTTCTCGACTTTTTGGTCGAGACTGTCCGGTTGTCCTGAGCCCAAAAAAGATCGGGAGCCCGCCGGCTCCCGAAACGTCAAGCCGAAGAGGAGATTGAACTACTTTTTCGGCGCAAAAGGCGCCGGTTGCCGGCCATCACGCTCATCACGAAGGGTTTTTGCCAGCCCTGGCAGAAAGGCGCCGCCTCAACCAACCAGGCGCGCCACGATCGCGAAGGCCGTCATGCCGAAGGCGACGGCGGCGAGCGGCAGGAGGAGCTCGACCAGCGCGGTCTTGGCGCTCATGCGACCTTGCCCGGTATCGAATTCGCCGCCGATCCAATCCTCGAAGCTGTGGGCGGTTGCGGACGTCCGATGATGATGTCGAAGCCAGACGCGTCCTGCAATGGCGGGCAACGCCACCGAGATGATGATGAATCCGGTCATGACGACGAGAAGATAGTCGGTATAGCCGCCGTCCCGAAGCCCGCCCAGGCCGACAGCGCGTACCACGCGGCAAGGCCGACCATCGCCAGATAGACGTGCGGGTGCAGCCCGTTGGAGACATATCGGTTATGGGGAACGTTTTCCTTGCTCATGTTGCCCTCCTTTGGCATTGCAAAGGAACGGCCATGCTTGGTCGCTCGGGTTCTCCCACGGAGCTAGCGCGCAGCCCAGGCGTCGCAATGCGGTGCTATGACGCGGCCGCTACGATCGTCCAGCATTGCGACCGCGTCGGTGCCGTGAGGCCGAAATGGAAGTCAGATAGCCCAAGGGTTGAGGACCGTCACCCCGGTATCGTCGAAGTCGGCGACGTTGCGCGTAACCAGAATGAGGTCGTGGACGAGCGCGGTCGCGGCGATGAGCGTGTCGGCGCTGCCTCGTGTGCGACCTGCTGAAATGCGGCCCCAGGCCAAGGCGACCTCTTCGGTAAGCGCAAGGATGCGATCGGCATTATCTCGGCGAAGTTCTCGCAACCAAAGATCAAGACGCGTGCCTCGTTCGGGATCGACTTTACGCAACTTGACGATCCCGCGTTCGATCTCGCCGATAGTGATAACGCTGAGACTTATCGAATCCGGGTCTGTCGAAGCCAGCCAGGCAGTCGGCTTGAGTAAGCGTCGTTCCACATCCGAAACGATGTTCGTGTCAAGCAGGTACATCAGAGGTCGATGTCGCGGATCATCGTATCCGAGCGACGGTTGACCTCCTCGGCAAAATCATCATCCCAGACCGGACCGGTCAGAAGATACTCTGCCAGCGTCTTCTTTTTTCCCGCCAGACGGTCATAGTCTTCGGCAGAAAGCACCACTGCTGCGCGCTCGCCGCGCAGGGTTACCGTCTGCGGTCCCTCGCTGCGCGCGCGCTGAACCACTTTGGAGAAATTATTCTTTGCGTCCTGGAGATGCCAGTTCATGATGAATGATCCTAGCTAGCTTGGCTAGATATGTATATTGGGCAAGCCTGAACATCAAGGGATTCGCTATCTGGCTCCGAAGATCGCCGAGCCGACCCTGACGCTGGTGGCGCCGAAGGCGATCGCTGTCTCGTAATCGCCGGACATGCCCATGGAGAGCTTTTCGACGCCGGCCTCAAGCCCAAGTTTCTCCAGCAACGCGAAATGCGGACCGGGATTCTCGTCGGCCGGCGGAATGCACATCAGACCTTCGATGGCGAGGCCGTGAACCGTACGGCAGCGCGCGACGAACGCGACGGCTTCCCGCGGTTCGATCCCGGCCTTTTGCGGTTCCGAACCGGTGTTGACCTGAACGTAGAGTTTTGGAGACCGGCCCAGTCTGGCGATTTCCTTGGCGAGTTCGGCGGCGATTTTCTCGCGGTCGACCGACTCGATGACATCGAACAGCGCGACCGCTTCCTTCGCCTTGTTCGATTGCAGCGGACCGATAAGATGCAGCTCGATGTCGGGGAAAGCTTCCTTCAGCGCCGGCCATTTTCCTTGTGCTTCCTGGACGCGGTTCTCGCCGAAGATACGCTGGCCGGCCTCGATGACCGGGCGGATATCGTTGGCGTCGAAGGTCTTCGAGACCGCGACTAGCGTCACCGCGCCGGCCTGCCGTCCCGCCTCGCGCTCGGCAGCGGCGATCTTCGCCTTGACCGTGAAAAACTGTTCGACGGCGCTCGTCATGCCTATATCTGCCTCTAGTTTTGATACTCGCCGGACCGCCGCAGTTGACGGGTCCGGCAATCCATGGTGAACACCGCGACGACATTTCCTGAGCCGCCGGGCATTGTCCGGCCGTTCGCGCATGCTTTTAAGTGAAAAACATCCGATGGCAACCGAACGATACAACCCGCGCGCATCAGAGCCCAAATGGCAGAAGGCCTGGGACGCCAAGAAGCTGTTCGAGGCTGACAACGACGACCCGCGCCCGAAATACTACGTGCTGGAGATGTTCCCCTATCCGTCGGGGCGCATCCATATCGGCCATACCCGTAACTACACGATGGGCGACGTGGTGGCGCGCTACAAGCGGGCCAAGGGTTTCAACGTGCTGCACCCGATGGGCTGGGACGCCTTCGGCATGCCGGCCGAGAACGCGGCCATGCAGAACAAGGTCCATCCCAAGGACTGGACCTATCAGAACATCGCCGTCATGCGCGAGCAGCTCAAGGTCATGGGCCTGTCGCTCGACTGGGCACGCGAATTCGCCACCTGCGATGTCGACTATTACCATCGCCAGCAGATGCTGTTCCTCGATTTTGTCGAGAAGGGTCTGGTGACGCGCAAATCCTCCAAGGTCAACTGGGATCCGGAGGACATGACGGTGCTTGCCAACGAGCAGGTCATCGACGGACGCGGCTGGCGCTCGGGCGCGCTGGTCGAGCAGCGCGAGCTGACGCAGTGGTTCTTCAAGATCACCGACTATGCGCAGGATCTGCTGGACTCGCTCGAAGGCCTCGACGACTGGCCGGAAAAAGTGAAGCTGATGCAGGCGAACTGGATCGGCCGTTCGGAAGGCCTGCTGATCCGCTGGCCGCTGGCCACCCCAGCTACTGGCCCAGCTACTGGCAAGGTGATCGACGGCGAAGATGAGCTGGAGGTCTACACGACGCGGCCCGACACCATCTTCGGCGCCTCCTTCATGGCGGTCGCAGCTGATCATCCGCTGGCGAAGAAGGCGGCCGAAAGCAAACCGGCGCTGGCCAAGTTCATCGACGAGGTTCGCCACATGGGCACTTCGGTAGCGGCACTGGAGACGGCCGAGAAGAAGGGTTTCGATACCGGTATCCGCGTCGTTCACCCATTCGACGCCAACTGGACGCTGCCTGTCTACGTCGCCAATTTCGTGCTGATGGAATACGGCACCGGCGCCATCTTCGGCTGTCCATCCGGTGACCAGCGAGATCTCGACTTCGCCAACAAATACGGCCTGCCGGTCATCCCGGTGGTGATGCCGGAAGGCGAGAATCAAGGAAACTTCCAGATCATTGACGAGGCCTATGTCGGCGACGGCGTGATGATCAATTCGCGCTTCCTCGACGGCATGAAGCCGGATCAGGCGTTCGACGAGGTGGCGAAGCTGCTGGAACAAAAGACCATCGGCAACCGGCCGATGGCCGAGCGCAAGGTGAACTTCCGCCTGCGCGACTGGGGCATTTCGCGCCAGCGCTACTGGGGCTGCCCGATCCCGATGATCCATTGCGAGGATTGCGGCGTGGTGCCGGTGCCGAAGGCGGACCTGCCGGTCAGGCTGCCGGACGATATCGAGTTCGACCGGCCGGGCAATCCGCTCGACCGCCATCCGACATGGCGGCATGTCAAATGCCCGCAATGCGGCAAGGATGCACGCCGCGAAACCGACACGATGGACACGTTCGTCGATTCGTCGTGGTATTTCGCGCGCTTCACCGCGCCCTGGGCGAACGACCCGACCGATCCCAAGGCAGCGACTGAATGGCTGCCGGTCGATCAGTATATTGGCGGCATCGAGCACGCCATCCTGCACCTGCTCTATTCGCGCTTCTTCACCCGCGCCATGCGCGAGACCGGCCATGTCGATCTCGCCGAGCCGTTCAGGGGACTGTTCACGCAAGGCATGGTGGTGCACGAGACCTATCGGGTCGGCAGTGGGTCGAACAGCCGCTGGCTTGCGCCCAGCGAGGTGCGGCTGGAGGACGTCGACGGCAAGCGCCGCGCCATCGAAATCGCGACCGGCGAAGAGGCTGTAATCGGCCCGCTCGAAAAAATGTCGAAGTCGAAGAAGAACACGGTGAGCCCGGAAGAGATCACCGACGGCTACGGCGCCGACACCGCGCGCTGGTTCATGCTGTCGGACTCGCCGCCCGAGCGCGACGTCGAATGGACCGACGAAGGTGCGGCCGGCGCGCATCGCTTCATCCAGCGCATCTGGCGCCTGGTGTCGACGGCCGCACCTTCGTCGGTCCATTCGACGTCGCGCTCGGGCGGCGAGTCCGAC